>NZ_JBFODV010000282.1:0-7774 GCF_040908495.1 Aeromonas sp. R1-1
AAGTTCTCGTTCGCCGTAGCCAAGATGAGCAAAGCCGACATTGGCAGGGCTCAGGGACACAACCTCCGCCTCCACGAAACCAGCAGCCAGCTTCCAAAACGGGCATGGTTTACAGAGAGCCCGATGCACACCAAGGTCGAGTGGGATCAGGGCAAACTCGATGCGGCCTCGGCACTGGCCAAGCGCAAAGATGCCGTGGTGGCGATCGAGTTCATCATCCAGGTCGGCAACCAAACCGACTGGCGAGAAGCCCCCACACCAGAGTGCCCTGAAGGGCTGCCTATCGAGCGCGATCTGGCGCAGTTCTTTGCCCCGTTCGGGGAGCAGGTCAAGGCATGGGCCGATCAGGAGTTCGGCCCCGAGAACGTGGTATCTATCCAGCTGCATATGGACGAGAGCACCCCGCACTTCCATGTCATTGCCACCCCGATCAAAGACGGCAAGCTGCAGGCGAAAGCGTGGCTAGATGGCGGCCGGAAGCTGGCGGGGATCCGGCGCCGATGCCACGCCACGATCAACGAAAAGATCCCCTGCGTGTACACCCCCAACGGTCTGGGGGGAAACCCGCACCGGCCAGACCTGCGCGCCGGCACCGCCCCTGTCCCGACCCTGATCGAGAAAATGAGCGGCCACGCCAAAGCCCAGAAGCTGGAGCGGGAGAACGCCGCACTGCAGGAGGAGAATGCCCAGCTCAAGCAGCTCCTGTTTAGCCGCCAGAAGGGTCGCTATAGCGCGGACAACGTGGAGCAGGCCAAGCAGGCTACCGCAGAGGCACAGAAGGCCCAGAGCGAGCTCCAGAAGGCGAAAGGGGAGGTTAAGCGGCTCACCATGGCGCTCGATAGCGCCCAGAACGTGATAGGCCGACAAGGGGCAGAGATCGACAAGCTCAAAGGCTATAACCGAACGCTTTCGGAGCAGAACAACGAACTGGAGGAGAAACTGCAGGATCTCCAGCCAAAGCGGAGCCGCGGTAAGGGGATGGGCCTATGAAGGTATGGCAGGTTGTAGGGCTACTGGCCGCAGTGCTGGCAGTGAAGGGGGCAAGCAGCTCATCAAGTGGCTGGTTCATGAGGCTGCTTGGCCTGCATGACGTGTTCAGCTGGGCCGCCCCAGCATGGTGGGAAGGGGCGATATGCATGGGGGCACTAGCCCTCCTGCTGCGCTGGGCAAAAGTCTGATATATCGGACCTATCGGCTGCTAAGGTCTATCTCGATGCGGCGAAAACCAATGCCGTTGGCTGTGTTAGCAGCCGCATCGATGGAGGAGAACACCCGCCAGCCTCCACGCTGCCGTTCCACGACTTCGGTACCCGCCTTGCCAAAGCGCACCAAGTGGAGGTGGAACCCAGAACCCATGGGGGTGGGGACGATCATCGCCTTGGAGAACCCCCCCATGTCGAACATCGTCTTAGCCTCTTTCTCCTGCATCGTCAAATATCCAATTTGAAGAATCAAATAAACAATTTGATTGTACATCTTCGGGAGCCGAAAGCAATCATTTTCCAAATTTGACGCATCGAATCTGGAAAATGATTTTTAATCCAGCTCAAGGCCCAAGGCAATTAGGCATTCCCGCCACTTCTGGGCCTCCAAATCGAAGTTGAGCAGGCCGCCTTCCACGCTAATCCGGCTACCCAAATCGAGCAGCTGCATGTCCGTCATATCGCACAACCGCTTGCCGACGGCATCCAGTAGCCATACCCGATCACCATCAAGCTCGATCAGATGCTTGTCGAACCTCATACGTACCTCCGGCCAGAGCCAAACCTAACCCGCTTCCGTGGATAACTACTGCCGTCCACAAGCCGAACCGATGGCATGTGGACGGACGGGCGCAGTTACCCACCTCGCCAAGATCATCTCGATTTTTTTTTGTTTCAAGAGGAGAGCCGAAAACACGGGCGAGCCTATCTTTCGCTGCGCTTCAAGATAGGCTCGCCCTCCTGCATGGCTACGTTAAAAATGACGTAGTTACGCTGGATAGCTCGCCTTGCTCAGGACTATCGAGGCTGCTTGCGGCAGCTCCCCCTCACGCGCTCCTGAGACACACCTCACCACTCTGCACCTGCTTTAGTCCCCACCTGTGGGCCGGACTGCCGCGCCGTTTTTATCGAGCTGGCCGTGGTTGGTTCCCCGTTGCGCTCGGTGCTGGTGCCCCATGGTTGCGAATCATGGGTGGCTATGGTGCGCGTCGCACGCTGGGCAGTATGTGAGGTACCCCCGTTCTGCCCGACCAACCACACCCACACACGGCAACAAACTCATGCTTCCAATCCGTGCGGGTACGACAAAGCGCCAAAGGTGGTGGCCTTAGGTAACGTGGCTTGAGCAGGAAAACTTGATTGATGGGCGCCGAGGGCGCTAAACTGGAAAGGTATTAGGGTATCCGCTTCCTGCTCGAAGCTGTTACCTGGTACAAAGAGCGCCAACTCTGAGTACCATCGAAAAACCGCCCGCCAAGGCGGTTTTTTCGTTTCTGCGTGAAAGCATACGCGCTAGGACAAGATCAGCGCAAGAGCACCGCTTTGATCATACGAAAAAACAACACCAAATTTGTTCAATATCATCAGCAACTTCTGCAAGGAACAACTTTGCTAGCCAAGAAGGAACACCACGCTCAGCGCCCTGCCAATCCCTCTACAAACTCAGTCAACACATCCTTAATCGACTTCCCCTGTGAAGCAGCAAAGGTTTTTAACTTTTTATGGAGCTCTTCGGGAAGGTCAAAATTCACTCTTTTCACCTTATCTGAAGAAGCCATATCACTCATTGTCATTGATCTTTTTTCTCTACTCGGCCGACCAGCCTTTAGTGCACTCACTTGACCCCCTACCCACATAAACTCATAAACTCATAAACTCATAAACTCATAAACTCATTTGAGTTTGCATTTTAACTCACTAGCTAAAGCCATAATCTCTTTTGCAGCATTACCATTAGGTTCCACATCTAAAACAGTTGATCCGATAGCAGCAGAGCTAGGATAAGCAACGCTTTGAGTAACCCTTGCATCTAAAACGGGGAGCCCATACCCCTCTAGCGCCCCTCTTATCTCGGCACCTATTTTGGTGTTTTTTATCGCTCGACTAATAACAAAAGCAGCTTTCAAATGACCGTCCGTCATTTCTATTCTCTGCTTTACCAGATCAACCAAGTCGGCAGCGGCCCAAATATCATAAGGGGATGGCTGAACTGGGATTAAGACAAAATCACTAGCTTTTATAGCGGATATAGCAAGATCAGATGCCTGCGGAGCACCATCAATGACAACCCAATCCTTATGAGACACGACCTTTATATCACGCTCAATAGTTGGCCTATCAATACCAACAACAGGAATTGTATTGTCATCGCTAACGGCAGACCAATCTCTAGCGCTACCTTGCGGATCCGAGTCAATCAACAACACATCCCCCCCCATGATCTGGAAGGCTCTGACCAAATGAGTTGCGATTGTGGTCTTTCCAGACCCTCCCTTCTGATTCAAAACAGATATTGTTATCATAGTGCCCCCAAAAACTCATTTGAGTTTTACATCAAAAACTCAACCTATCAAGCGCAGAATCAAGACTTTGTAATAACCACAAAGGAAGCATTATCAACCCCCCTATCCCCTATGACTCTCTCTAAAGACGCAACCAGTTCACCAGCCGAATTAGCGTAGAAATCATCATCACTCAAAATGCTCCAAGCTCCATCAGAGCACAAAACCACCACATCACCATTCATCAATGGCTTCCTCTGCCTTACCTCAATGCTGACTCGCGGAATCGTCTTGGTGACATAACGCCTATATGGGTGAGAGTTATACAAATTAGCCTTCAACCTACCTCTATCGATCAAGTCTTGAGCAACCGTATCATCAACAGTCCGTTCACGATCTGCGACCCAGTAAATCCTGCAGTCACCAACACTCGCATAGACCATTTCTTCCCCGCACTGATACACAAATGCACAACAGGCGGATCCACCCCCTTTAAACTCACCAACCATATCGATAAAAAAACGAACAAAATCACTTGTAGACACTGGCTGAGAGTCAGCATTAAAAAAACGATTCAACTCAAATTCAATATGACTACAAATTTCGTTTTTACCACATCCTACACCATCAATAACACATGAGAAGAATGCCTCATCCCAAATAAAACAAACAATGACATCATTGTTTTCCGCTCTAGTGCATTTATAGCTACCTTTACCATCTATAGTAAACATAGATTATCCCCAAGGGAGATTTTTAAAAAAATCTCTTACAACGCTATAAGCATCATTAAAATCAGGCAATCCATCAGGGATCTCATCAGCTAACAAGCGATAATCTTTCTCTGACGCAGCAATCACTTCTGCCAGATCAAGCGCGCCTCTATCCATCAGATATTCAAAACCCTCCAACCTCTCCTTTGATTTAAAAATAAAGGCATCAAATATTTTTATCTTTTCCTCTTCACTAAAATCAACTTGTGAAATCAAATAGTAAAGATCATAAATATCCTGACGCCTATTTCTATTCCTAACTACCTGCTGCAATATCGACCTGTATTTCTCAGCGACAACATCATAAATGCTATATACCGAAATAGCCTCATCACCAATAAGAACATCATCTACTTTGCAAGTATCTTCATTGAAGCTATAGTCTATTTTAATGGTGTTTGGACATTGGCCAGCATCCAGCCTTGTTAATTCACGTTGGACTGTTGTTCTTGCATAACCTATTGTTATATTAAATGATGGGAACTTAGCCTCTTTATGATTTTTAGGTTGAACTTTAAGCGACTGAACTCTGCAGCGAATACCGTATCCCAGATCATCCTCAGCGAGGGATAAAGCGTCATTCATGCTACCGATGAACTCATCTGTGCTCACATCTGAAATCTTCATTTTTGAAGAAAAATCAATATCTTCAGTAAACCTAGAGCTGTGGTAACGAATCCCAAGAAGCATCCCTCCTTTCATGACCATGCTGGTTTTTAGGTATTCACTCGATGCCACTGCATGTAGAACCATATGCACCGCCTGCCTAAAACTAACCCGCTCTGGTGTTGCCTCATTAACCCACGCATTTATATCAACTTCCATATGTGTGACCTTATTAAAGATTTAATGACAAACACCAAACCTCAGAATAGTTTGGTGAAAAATCATTTTCTGGAGACAGCTTTCTTGAGCCACCTCGCATTACTTCTAACTTCCACTTATCTATAGCTGGATGCTTTATGCCTAGAACCTCATCCATTATATATCCAGCCCTAGATCTATCTATTTTATTCCCTGATTTATCCAGCTCCCTGATTATCACCGCTTTGTGTTTTTCGGCGTTTTCGCAAAAAACATCATAAACATGACTAAATCCACCGCACCATTCTGGGTGCTGCAGCATGCTCAAGAATGTATGCCCAATAGACGAAACCCTAACCCCTCCTGTTCCGTATATTTCTTTTTGAGGGGTGAAGCATTTCATCTCATGGAAGTTAATCAGCTTTCCATTCACATCATTTACAGAGAGTTTACGCTGAAATGAAAATGACTTGCCGACACTTGCGCCGCCGAGTTCACTTGAAATTTTATTTCTTTCTAAAGATTTGAATTCTTTATTGCTACAGATAGTCACATGAACTACTGACGGTATTCTATCTGTAATTCCATGCCACTCCATGGCGCTTAAATGGGATATGTATGAGAACGGAAGAACTGTGCATAATATTTGCTGAGTCGTGGGCTTTTCTACACCTGATAGATAATATGCATCAAGACCTTCCACTTTGTGGATAAATCCAGATTTCTGTAACGAAGATATTATGTTATCGAAGGTTCTTTGCTCTGGAGCATCTAGAGACACCCCCCTGATCTTAACGCCATCAAAGGTTTTGTCCTGATAAAGCCTGAGCAGATAACAGTACAAATCGTAAGTGGTTATGACGGGCTTTTTGTGCACATCCCTCATGAGCTCCTTTGTGGCCTCAAGCAAGGAAATTGTTTTTTTCATGAGTGACACTATCCGATGTAAAAGTCCTTAGGACTTTTACATCGGATAGCTTTGGAAGTCAAAATTTTTTTTAAAAAATCGCATGGCTAATCCCCTGTATTTAAAATAAAATTTGACAAATCAGTTATCTATTGGTAGTCTAGCGTCCTTAGGACGCTAGACTACCAATAGTTCATGGCTTTTTTTGCAATCGAAAAAGACAAAACAAAAAAAGACTCGTAGAGCCCCCCACATGCCCTTCCAGCAAGCCCGCTTTTTTGATGCTAACAACTATCAAAACCCACGTTAAATCGGTGCGCATAACGCCTTTTATGTTCAATTGAAGTTTTCGCATGCGAAAACTTGCCACCCAATCAGAAGACTCCCCAAACAGCCGAAAAAGCGCAGTGTTGAAGCCCAACACCGCGCCTTTTGGTGCTGAAAATTAGTAACGGTTTGGACGGGATCTTTACCGGCCAGAGCAGCGGATCCGGTTTCATCCGATAACTACCAAGAACAGGTGATTCTCGTAGTTTTCTTTGGTACCTGAAAAATTTACAAAAGGTGGGGCCAGTGGCCCTACTCACAAAATCAAGAAAGAGCCACTTGAAAATCAGTGCTGTCGCCCAGAGCTTGTCTGAACGAACCTTAATCCTTAAGGCTCGATGACCAAGGGAAGGATGTCATGGGTATCAGCGATCACGAGTACGTTAACTTCAGCGAAGACTACGAGCTGAACTATCACCTGAAAAAGGTGGGTAAGGCTCAAACAGAGAAAAACAGAACCACGTTGCGCACGATGGGCAAAGAGCTGAAAACACTGCTCAACAAGGAGCGAGTTACTCACACCGAGTTTCATTCCTACATTCTGAAAAACCTCAGTCGCTTGGATTCCTAATGGTCTCTTAGCCTCAAAATTTCGCATGCGAAACTCTGTGGGGCCAGTGGCCCCACTTTCATGTGGATCAGGGATCGATTCGATTGGATTCCTTAAGCATGAGCGCCACAGCAACGATGACCGCCGCCACCCCCAAGTTATGTTCCATGCTATTCCCTCCTATCAGGAGCAGCACTGCCAACACCCAGTCCCTCATACAAGCACCTCTTTGCCTCTGCAGTTTGATGCCTGCATGGTGGCATCACGACATACTCGACCTGTAATGACGCTTTTCGCGGAAACCTCCCGAACAGGTGGAGGCTAGCGCAGTCTGCCTCCTCCAGATCGGGAGACGGCAAGCGTAGCGCGGCAGGTCTTTTTCGCCCCGAAGGGCTCCTACTTTGCGTAGCAAAGTGTAAGGAGTACACTTTGAAATCCAAAGCTGCCACCCTCGGAGCCCCGATGAAGTTCTCGTTCGCCGTAGCCAAGATGAGCAAAGCCGACATTGGCAGGGCTCAGGGACACAACCTCCGCCTCCACGAAACCAGCAGCCAGCTTCCAAAACGGGCATGGTTTACAGAGAGCCCGATGCACACCAAGGTCGAGTGGGATCAGGGCAAACTCGATGCGGCCTCGGCACTGGCCAAGCGCAAAGATGCCGTGGTGGCGATCGAGTTCATCATCCAGGTCGGCAACCAAACCGACTGGCGAGAAGCCCCCACACCAGAGTGCCCTGAAGGGCTGCCTATCGAGCGCGATCTGGCGCAGTTCTTTGCCCCGTTCGGGGAGCAGGTCAAGGCATGGGCCGATCAGGAGTTCGGCCCCGAGAACGTGGTATCTATCCAGCTGCATATGGACGAGAGCACCCCGCACTTCCATGTCATTGCCACCCCGATCAAAGACGGCAAGCTGCAGGCGAAAGCGTGGCT
>NZ_JBFODV010000283.1:0-3856 GCF_040908495.1 Aeromonas sp. R1-1
GTCGACACCTGCAAGAACAGCAAGCGGGCCGCTCTACCGGAGAATGTTGTACCGGTGACTGGCGAGGTGTTGCGGGTACTGGCTCTGCTGCTACGCCAGCTCCCTGGCTACCCTCTTGGGCCTCTGTTTAAGCCCGAGCGGCTGGCTGAGGTTGAACGACGTCTGTCTGAACTGGAGGTGACCCATGGCTAATGCCAACAATGTTGATGTGGTCCTTGGTGGTCTGAATTTTGGCTCTATCAGTGACTTGCTTCTGCTGGAGGCCGATCATCTGTGGGCTGAACTGAAGGCGAGGACACCAACATATGGTGCTGATACCCTTCGTGAGAAGGTTGAGCGGCGACTGAGGACGCTGCCTTACGATCCTATCCTCAAGGCACAGGTTGACGCCTTGCTCGCTACAAAGCGAGGTTGGGGACGCAATGAGTTCATCAACGGGTTGTACCGGCTGATTGGTGAGCGGTATGAGATTGACGTGCCGTACATAGAGGCCAAAACCCGACGAGCGTGATCCGTTACTTGCCTATGTGGCTGTGAAGCCTCATTCGCAGGGTCACTCTGACCCTCAGACACACGCCGTAGCCAAGTGCTACGGCGTTCTTTTTTTGCGATATTTTCTATGGAATTCAGTTCGGGGTTATGTTGAATAAGAACGGTATGTGTATGCAACATACACATTATTCCAAGTTGAATGATAGGGTTTTACAACGCTATACTGTGCAAATTGTTTTCAAGTGAGTAATGGTACAATGTCGATATTATTACGAGACTACATAACTACTTTGACAGCATCAAGTCGGTTAAGTCAGGTTAAACAAACAATATTGAGCGCTCTTTGGCCTACTGACGATTTATTTCCAGGGCCTTGGATAAAAAGCTCATATTTACTTGAATTAACTGGTCAAAAATATTTTGACAGGCGAGCTAGGGAGTTAAGAGATGAATCTGGTTGTGATATATCAACTCAGCACCATGAGGGGGAGCACTGTTGGCGGCTAAATTCTGCAAATATAGCTGCTGGGAATACTCGGCTCTACCTCTCTGAGGCTGATAAAACGACGTTGTTTCGTCGGCATGAGTATACATGTGCTGTCTGTGGGGTTGCTATGGCCCCTGGCGTCAGAGGGTTACAAGCTGATCATAAGGTTCCCTTGAGCCGAGGAGGGTCGCACGACTTATCCAACTGGCAACCGTTGTGTAACGAATGTAATGTGGGTAAGCGCCGTGCATGTGCTGAATGTGAGGAAGATTGCCGTGTTTGCAGTTGGGCTTTTCCTGAAGTCGTAGGGATCACTACTGCCGTATCAATCCCCACAGACTTACTAAGAAAGCTGGAACGTCAGGTGGATAGCTCGAACGGTATTACGAGCGTTAATGACGTAATAATTAAGCTGATTCAGGATCTTTAACAATCAAAGAGACGTTCTTTGCTTGTTTAGCTGAAAGAAGCGCATTCGCAATCTGCTGGGCCACTGCTTGCGCAACAGGTGGTGGGAAAGCATTACCTACCTGACGGTATGAATGCGTTTTCTTTCCGAAAAATTCCCACCAATCGGGAAATCCTTGTATTCTTGCCGCCATCCTTACAGTCAATAATGGCATATTTTCATAGCCTTCTTTCTCTCCTGCAAAATCAGGCCCTGGTACTGTGTCAGCTAGTCGATGGCCGTTAACTCCCAGCTCTCGCCATGCTGCCTTTGCTCTAGTTGGACCCAAATCTGGCCCCCCATGTTTTTTAGAGCCACCGACTAATGTTGGCGCAATCTTATTTGCTTTTTGGGCCCACGCTTCTGCGCCTTTCCATCCATTTGAAGCCATCAGGTCTAATAGTGCTTCCCCAACAGTTTTTGTGTATGCGTTGTTGCCTTCTGGCCAGCGGAAGAAATGAAAATAACATGGAAGCATCGCAACGAGAACGACTCTCGGGCGTAATTGAGGCACTCCGTAATCGCTTGCTTGTAGCAGCTTCCACTCAGATTGATAGCCTAGTTTTGAGAGTTCATGCTGAATATGCTCTCTATATTCAGCGAATTTCGGCTCCATTAATCCAGCTACGTTTTCAAGCATTATAGCATTAGGTTTAACGGTATTAATTACCCGTAATGCATGAGGGAACATATCCCTTTCATCATCTTTTCCTAACTGCTTTCCTGCTTTCGAGAATGGAGGGCATGGGACGCCTCCAGCGACTAGGTCTATTTTACCGAGAAGATGGTCAGCCCTATATTCTGTTAAATCTGTTGGGATGGTTTGTGGCCAATTTAGACTATGTTTAATGCTATTTAAATTGAGTGTTTCGCATGCATGGGCATCAATTTCCACTAGTTCAACGTGCTTAAATCCTGCTAAATGAACCCCAAGCGCTTGCCCTCCAGCACCCGCACAAAGCTCTAATGATGTCAACATATGATACCTCAATACTGGTTTTGCATACAGTACTTCACTGCCTGTAGATAGGTCAATATTGTACGCAGAAAACACTCTGTAGTGGTTTTTTTTGATATCTGTCTCAAAGGGGGCTTTATTTAAAATCAGTGTTACCCAAACAGATGAATGGCCTAGAATTCTAAGTATATGAATACTTGAGTTATACCCCAGCGTTTCATTAGCCAGCTGGGTAAATTAACGTATTGTTCACCCCCATTTCTTGAAGCTTACGAGGGGGTTTGGTGGCTAAGAATTGAGCTAATCGCCCTAGGTTTTGCCCCGGATTGGGCTCATGAGTTTGTTGAAGGCCGCATCGCTTGAAGTGAGCCCTCAGATTGGGTGCCTTTGGCTGATTTGAACTGGTACATGGACTGTTAATCCGTATGTCACTGGTTCAAGTCCAGTAGGAGGAGCCAATTCAAAAAGCCCTTGTCGCAAGACAAGGGCTTTTTTCTATTTGGCGCAGCCATTTTTTAACCATAAAAACAACCACACACGCACAGATGAACCGCAGGATAGATATGGAAAATCATGTAGTTATAGAGTCAAAGGGGCGACTTGCCGCCATTCGGAACTGGATGGAACCCGTGCTGATGCTGCTTATTCTCGGCAGCCTGTTCGGTTACCTCGGCAGCCAGATGGGCCTCTCTGCAATGGTCAACACCCTGTTCAATACCGCCCACCAGCTGCTGCTCAATACCGTGCTCTTTATCATGGGGATCACGGTGCTCTCCGGTGCCCTGAGCCAGCTCTTGAGCGAGTTCGGGGTGATCCGCCTGCTGGAGGTTCTGCTGGCCCCTCTGATGAAGCCGGTGTTTCGCCTGCCTGGCCGCACCGCGCTGGCGGCGCTGATGACCTTCTTCTCCGACAACCCGGCGGTGATCAGCCTCGCCAAGGACAGCCGCTTTCGCAAAGGCTTCACCCCGTGGCAACTGGTGTCGCTCACCAACTTCGGCACCGCTTTTGGCATGGGGCTGATCGTGGTCACCTTTATGGCTACCCTGCAGTTGCCAAGTGGTGAATCTACCGCCAGCGCGGCGCTGATCGGTCTGCTCGGTGCTCTGGTGGGCTCGGTGGTCTCTACCCGACTGATGCAGCGGATGATCCGCCCCTTGGTGGGGGAAGTGCTGAACGATGACGCTGTATCGTCCGACGGCCGCAAGGTAGGGGTGACCAAAGAGGCGGCTCCCGGCTGGCTGCGGATCCTCAACTCTCTGCTCGATGGTGGCAAATCCGGTGTGGAGCTGGGGATGGCGGTGATCCCGGGTGTGCTGATCATCAGCACCTTCGTGATGTTGCTCACCTTTGGCCCGGGCGACAAGGGCTATACCGGCGAAGCGTTTCAGGGGGTTGCCCTGCTGCCGGTGCTGGCCGCCAAGGTGAGTTGGCTGTTTGACCTGCTGTTCGGCTTCCAGCAGCCGGAGCTGGT
>NZ_JBFODV010000284.1:0-3673 GCF_040908495.1 Aeromonas sp. R1-1
CGTAGCAGCAGAGCCAGTACCCGCAACACCTCGCCAGTCACCGGTACAACATTCTCCGGTAGAGCGGCCCGCTTGCTGTTCTTGCAGGTGTCGACCGTGACGGGCAAGCCCACCGACGTCAGCAACGCCGAAATCTCGCCGTAAGTCATCGTGTGGTCGAACCAAGCCTTCTGCACCAGTGAACGGGTCAGAATGCGGGTCAAGATGCCCAGCGAGCCATCCTCGCGAACCCGCATCTTGGAACCTTGCAGAGCTAGCGCAGATTCGTAGTAATCTTCCCAACTAGCCCAATCCTCCAAGGTCTTGAGGCAGTTGTCCTCTCGCCAACCCTCGAAACGGGCACGGCAATGATCCGCCATGCCAGCATCGCCCCAAGGCACCGTATCGCAAGCAATATGCGACCCACCGGCCACTTCTACTATCTGGGGATTAACCAACTGCCTTTTCTGGTCGAACTCGTAGGACAGCCTGCTCTGCTTCTTTATTTCGATTAGGTCGCTTTCCGTTAGCCACTGCTCCCGAAGCGAGATCAGGTGACTGGCGTCGATCTTCTGTCCCGGCTCTCGGTCAAGGTAGAGCCTCAGGATCCATGCGTTCTGCTCCTCCGTCGTTCCCGCACATTTAACGCCAGCCTTAGCCAGCACAGGGGGCGTATCACCTTGGATAGCGGTGCATTGCCCCCGCGTTTTGATAGACACAATCTGGCGAGCATGGTGCTTCAGTTCCAGCATCGGCACGGGTTCACCACTCTCATCACCATGCAACCGCTGACATAAAGCCTGATAACGACGACACAGGGGACCCGTCTGGTCAAGTTCCTCCAACTGGGCATCAGTGAGGAATCCGTCTGTAGTGTGCGATACCACCGTGCGATGGGGGGGAATCCGGTGAAGCAACTCGCCACACACCGCCCGGATCAGGCCCGTTGTATGCGCCGCCATGTAGGGATTGGTCACAGCCGAGGGCCCAATCTTATTATTCTTACCGGTAGCAGTATCGAACGCAGTCTTATCGCTTAGCCCCTGGGCCAGCTTCCCGTAGAGCGAGTTACCGATTTCTTTGATCATTATTTCTTCGAGGCTCTTTTTGAGATATTCCCGTCGTAACTGCTGGATCACCCGCGTGAAATCCTCAAACAAGGGCTGACTCCCTGCAACCCAAGGAACAATGACACCGTGCTTGATCGCGATGGTAGCTCCCATGGATAGCGCCAATTCGATTTCTGGCGCTGTGACATACGCAAATCCTGATAAAGGAAAGCGCAGCCCATACTGCTCGGATCTAACAGGTAAACAAGGGAAGCGAGTGCCCGTTGGGAAAGCGAACTCGACATAGGCAAAGCCCATGACGTGGCCGATAAAATCTTGCGGGTCAGAGCTCGTATACATGTTGGCGTAGTCAGGCACTAACAGGTCACAGAGCCCCGTGGTGTAAGCACCTTTCAAGCCCCAGTCATACCAATCCCCTATATCGGTAGGGCCCATCATGAATGACTCATTACGACCACCGTGGTAACAGCAGATGGCGAGTGCCTCACACCGCCAACGATCAGGAGAAGGGCGTTTTACCGTCTTGGTTGCCACCTTCCCTTTCCCACTATTCCAGCGCTCCTCCTTCTTGATCTCCAACCCAAAGGCCGCCATGTAATCCACATCGGCGGCCTTGAGTAGCTGACGAAACACAGCCACACCTACAGCGCCGAGCGATCGTGGCAACTTCTGCAAGCCAAACTGCCCGCCAAGAAAATCGCGGACTTTCAAGGCATATTTCACTGCAATCTCTGCATCGCGCAGGGCATACCTTTCAAACGCCTCCTTGTCGCCAACCAACAGCTCATCCATACGCTCGATGCTGTAACCCTCGGGGATTACCTCCTTGGGCAAGCCGAGCATTGAGCCCAGAGCTGACAGCGGCGATTTGTTGGGTGATAAAAAGAGGGTATCGACAAATTGGATGGTCGTTCTCTGGGGCTTGCGATGGCGATCGCGTAGAGTGATTGGCTTTAGCGGAGCACGGCGCTTGCGTTCAGCGGTTTCATCAACGCCATAGCCACTATCGGTAATAATCTGCCCGACCACGCTACCACCCTGGCCATCCAGGCTAGCCTTCATGTGCCAGAAGTCTTTGAACGTACTGAGGTCGGCACGCAGAAAGTGAGCTACGACGACTATCTTTCTTGGCCACTTTTTGATTAAGCCAGCTGCACGACAATCCTCCACAGCCATAGATATGAGTGTTTCAAAAGCGAGACGCTTCCTAGGTTCGGGATAGATGACCTTCCCGAGGGTTTCACCACGACTATTGACGCAATAGTACTGATAGGACGAAACGATATTTTGCCCATCAAGGGTTACCCACTCGGCATCAATACCGACCCAGAGGTCCTCGCCATCAGCTAGCGAGATAGGCGGTTGTTTGGGGTCAAACGTAGCTTTCTTTATCGCGAACGGAAGATGAGAGGGAGCGGGCTGATCTTCCTCTATAATCCCGATTTCGGCCTTCTTAAATTCAAACATGAGATTTCTCCAGACCAAAACAACGTGATCACCCATGATCTCCAGCCTTCCGTAGTAAAGGGCTGGCACTAGCCACAAGAAAGAATCATTAGAGTCCCTTTTGGGGCGATTCTGGGTCTTGGAGTGATGGAGTGATTCATTTGTGAATCATTGCGTGCTGCTTGTTCAGGACGGCTGAGTTGGATGGGTAATCACGGAAAAAAACAAAGCCCCTCTCTGCATCTAGCAGAAAGGGGCTTTGGGGTTATTTACTGAACGGAGGTACCCTTGAGGCGTTCAGAAAGAGCTGTCAGGGTAGCGATACATGCGTCCTCAGACGAGCACAAGCATGTCATCAAGGGCTTATCGGCCCCATCACGATACAGACGAACTACCCAACCATTGGGCATCTCACCGTAATCAGCGGACTGAACAAGATGCGGTAGGAGTAGAGTCCCATCGGGAAGCTCAAAATATTGGTCAAGAAGCCCAGCACCTGCCAGTGCCTCACGGACTTGTTTCAAATACTGAGTTTGCTCATCTGAGCCCGTGATGAACTCAAATGATACCTGATGGGATGTGTTGTAAATCGCCACACCTAGGCGTTCTAAAGCCTCCTGATCCAGCTCAGCTAAAGGTTTAGTCAAGGGCTGATAACGCTGGGTATGAGTTATCGAGCTCAAGTTAACTAATCGGCGACCAATGATCGCGGTCAGGGTACTAGCTGGTTCAGCTTTTTTCGCCATACGAGAGTTGGCATTTCGAGTTGCGATTTGGGACATAGGTCCTCCTAAGTGTCGCGGGTTTACATGCCCCCCGTCCGGATTTGAACGAGAGGTTATCAATGGGGTGTACTGCTTTAATTCATTGAAAACATGTAAAGGTACGCAACACACTGAGGCCCCGAGCAGAAATGCATAAAGAGGGGATTTAGCGGTGCTTCATGGTCGTTATTGCTTATGTAACGTTCGACTACGGTGGCGAATCTAAGAGATAGTCGAATGCCATGTCAAGATCGTACCAGAAAAAAAATATCAACAAGGGATGGGGGCCATGGACAAACTCTTGGCGCAAAACCCACCACCACGCGCACGACTCAAACTGGGGAAACCGCGCCTGATAAGAACTGCTGCCATGGTGTAGTAGTGCTGTTGGGGATGGTGCAGATCCACCGCACC
>NZ_JBFODV010000285.1:0-2179 GCF_040908495.1 Aeromonas sp. R1-1
CAATGAATTGCTGAAATAAACTGTTCGACTTCTTATTGCTAAGAAATCGTCTTGGTCACTTCACCAGACATTGAAAATCAAAAATTGTTTTTGATATTCGATGCTGTGAGTGCCCACACAGATTGCTTGATTCAAATTGTTAAAGAGCGACGCAACAGTGTGTTGCTGCGGGAGTGAAATTCTACTCAACCGCCTTCTCGAGTCAAGCCTTATTTGCAAAGGCTTTTCGAGGTTATCGACGAGGTTGTTTGCGTTGCCGCTTGCCCTGTCGATGGAGGCGCATTATAGGGAACAGATTCTTTCTGGCAAGCAGATAATTGCAAAAAGATGGCTTTCGCTGTTTGTTCGCTCACAAAGCCACCAATTGGCATATTAAACCGGCGAAATCAGCTCACCGCAGGTGCCGCAACGGCAAAATCGTGCAGATTGTCATAGAGAGCATCGGCCAGCGCACTACCCGTTTCGGTCACCGGCTTGCCGGTTCTGACCATGATCTTGTGACCAACTCCGGCATTGATGGCAGCTTTCAGATCAGAGGGCTTGTCACCCACCATATAGGAACGACTCATGTCGATCCCCAGTTCCTGTTGCGCCAACAGCAGCATGCCTGGCTCCGGTTTGCGGCAATCACAGGGGGCGCCATGATCCGGATGATGGGGGCAGAAGTAGATGCCATCGAGATCCACATCCCGATCAGCCAGTGACCAATCCATCCATTCAGTCAGATTCATGAAGTCATCTTCACTGAAGTAGCCGCGGGCGATTCCGGACTGGTTAGTGACGACGACCAGCAGATAGCCTTTCTTTTTGAGGAGCTGCAGGGCGTCTATGACTCCGGGCAGAAAATGGAAATCATCGACCTGGCTGACATAGCCAGTGTCTTCATTGATGACACCGTCACGATCCAGAAAAATGGCGGGGTTGCTCACGGAAACTACCTCTATCAATGGTTTTGCCCAGTATCTCACAGGCCATAAATAGCCCCAAAAATAAAAGGGGTGGCCGAAGCCACCCCTTTTCATGTTTGTATATAACGAATCGATTAGGCGATTACGCTAGCTACAACACCGGCACCTACGGTACGGCCACCTTCACGGATAGCGAAACGCAGGCCGTCGTCCATCGCGATCGGCGCAATCAGGGTAACAACCATTTTGATGTTGTCGCCCGGCATTACCATCTCTACGCCTTCCGGCAGCTCGATGGTACCGGTCACGTCGGTAGTACGGAAGTAGAACTGCGGACGGTAGCCTTTGAAGAACGGGGTATGACGGCCACCTTCTTCTTTGGACAGTACGTACACTTCAGATTCGAACTTGGTGTGCGGCTTGATAGAACCCGGCTTGGCCAGTACCTGACCACGCTCTACGTCTTCACGCTTAACACCACGCAGCAGCGCGCCGATGTTCTCGCCTGCACGACCTTCGTCCAGCAGCTTGCGGAACATTTCAACACCGGTACAGGTGGTAGAAACGGTATCTTTGATACCAACGATTTCTACGGTCTCACCTACTTTAACGATACCGCGCTCTACACGACCGGTAACTACAGTACCACGGCCAGCGATAGAGAATACGTCTTCGATCGGCATCAGGAACGGCTGGTCAATCGCGCGCTCCGGCTCCGGGATATAGGTATCCAGGTGGCCAGCCAGCTCGATGATCTTCTCTTCCCACTGAGCGTCGCCTTCCAGCGCTTTCAGCGCGGAACCACGAACTACCGGCAGGTCATCACCCGGGAAGTCGTACTCGGTCAGCAGTTCACGAACTTCCATCTCAACCAGTTCCAGCAGCTCTTCGTCATCAACCATGTCACACTTGTTCATGAACACGATCATGTACGGGATACCAACCTGACGACCCAGCAGGATGTGCTCACGAGTCTGCGGCATCGGGCCGTCAGTCGCTGCTACTACCAGGATCGCGCCGTCCATCTGGGCAGCACCGGTGATCATATTTTTAACGTAGTCGGCGTGACCCGGGCAATCTACGTGGGCGTAGTGACGGGTAGCGGTGTCGTATTCTACGTGGGAGGTGTTGATGGTGATACCACGCTCACGCTCTTCCGGTGCCTTGTCGATCTGGTCGAAGGCGAAAGCTTTACCACCGAAGTGCTTGGCCAGCACGTTGGTGATAGCTGCAGTCAGGGTGGTTTTACCGTGGTCAACGTGGCCGATGGT
>NZ_JBFODV010000286.1:0-15355 GCF_040908495.1 Aeromonas sp. R1-1
AGACCTTGGTGGTGGATGGCCTCTCCGAAGTGGACAGCATGATCGCCGTGCAGAAGATGCTGCAGGGGATGGCCAACGTCAGCAAGGTGGCGATCGGCAAGCTGGAGGGGGACCAGGTCACCTTCAACTTTACCCTGCAAGGGGATCAGGCCGAACTGGTGCGGGCGCTGCAACTTGAGAGTCGTTTGCGCAAGGTTGACGATAATGGCAGCGGTTTNGGGCGGTTCTCTATCTGCCTTTGCGATGATACACTTAGCCACAAATGTCACAGTCAAAGCCCAACGAGTGAAGCAACCGGCCCAACTGTCTTTAGCCGTACAACTACCGGATGATGAAACCTTCGTCAGTTTTTATCCCGGCAACAATGCTCATCTGATCACCGCCCTCAAGAATGCGGCCATCGGTCAGGGATCGCCTTTCCTCTATTTCTGGGGAGCCAAGGGATCCGGACGCTCTCATCTGCTCCACGCCACCTGTGCCGAGGTCAACGCCCGCGATGCGGCAGCGGCCTATCTCTCCCTCGATCAGTTTGAACAGCTCGACCCCAGCATGCTCGATGCCCTCGAAAGCTTGCCGCTGGTCTGTCTCGACAGCCTTGAGGCGATCGCCGGCAATGCCGTGTGGGAGCGGGCGCTGTTCGATTTCTATAACCGCTGGCAGGAGAAGGGCGAGGGAACGCTGGTGGTCACCGGCTGCAGCGCACCGCGCAAACTGGGGCTGCAGCTGCCGGATCTCGCTTCGCGCCTCGACTGGGGGGTGAGTTTCCATCTCGAAGAGCTGGATGACGAAGGCAAGCTCAGTGCCCTGCAGCTGCGTGCCGAGCTGCGGGGCTTCAAACTGCCCATCGATGTGGGCCGCTTCCTGCTGAACCGACTCTCCCGCGATATGCGCACCCTGCTCACCACTCTCAATCAGCTCGACAATGCCTCATTTCGCGCCAAGCGCAAGCTCACCATCCCCTTTGTTAAAGAGATCCTCGAGCTCTGATCCTCTCGGCGGTGTGCGGTTGTGCACCTGACTTTCGTTTGAGTGGCAGATAAAAAGAAACCCCGGCTTCAGACCGGGGTTTTGCTATTTCAAAGGGCTCTGCCTATCAGTGGAACTGATCTTCTTCGGTGGAGCCGGTCAGTGCGGTGACCGAGGATTGGCCACCCTGAATGACGGTGGTCACCTTGTCGAAGTAACCGGTACCTACCTCCTGCTGGTGGGCCACGAAGGTGTAACCACGGCTGGCGGCGGCAAATTCCGGCTCCTGCACCATCTCGACGTAGTGCTTCATCCCTTCGCCACGGGCGTACTGGTAGGCCAGCTCGTACATGTGGAACCACATGTTGTGGATACCCGCGAGGGTGATGAACTGGTACTTGTAACCCATATCGGAGAGCTCCTGCTGGAAGCGGGCGATGGTGGCATCGTCCAGATTCTTCTTCCAGTTGAAGCTCGGGGAGCAGTTGTAGGCCAAGATGCGATCCGGGAACTTGGCCTTGATTGCTTCGGCAAATTTACGCGCTTCGTCCAGATCCGGCTTGGCGGTTTCACACCACACCATGTCGGCGTAGGGGGCGTAAGCCAGACCGCGAGCGATGGCCTGATCGATACCGGCACGCACCTTGTAGAACCCTTCGGCAGTGCGCTCGCCAGTCAGGAAGTCTGCATCGTACGGGTCGGCGTCGGTGGTCAGCAGGTCAGCGGCGTTGGCGTCGGTACGGGCGATCACCAGGGTGGTGGTGCCACATACATCGGCTGCCAGACGGGCGGCAACCAGCTTCTGCACCGCTTCCTGAGTCGGTACCAGCACCTTGCCGCCCATATGACCGCACTTCTTGACGGACGCGAGCTGATCTTCGAAGTGCACGCCAGCGGCGCCCGCTTCAATCATTCCCTTCATCAGTTCGAAGGCGTTCAGCACGCCACCGAAACCGGCTTCCGCATCCGCCACGATTGGCAAGAAGTAGTCGATAAAGCCCTCATCCTGCGGCCCAACCTTGTTGGCCCACTGGATCTGGTCGGCACGGGCGAAGGAGTTGTTGATGCGCTCCACCACGGATGGCACCGAGTTAGCCGGGTAGAGGGACTGATCCGGATACATGGTGGAGGACAAGTTGTTGTCCGCCGCCACCTGCCAGCCGGAGAGGTAGATCGCCTCGATCCCCGCCTTGGCCTGCTGCACCGCCTGACCGCCGGTCAGGGCGCCGAGGCAGTTGACGTAGCCTTTCTTGGCGTCGCCGTGGATCAGGCCCCACAGCTTGTCGGCACCGCGCTGGGCCAGGGTGTGCACCGGCTGCAAGCTGCCGCGCAGGTTTACCACATCTTCGGCGCTGTAGCCGCGCTTGATCCCTTTCCAGCGGGGGTTTTCCGCCCAGTCTTTCTCGATAGCCTGGATCTGTTGCTCACGGGTCAGTGCCATATCAGTTCCCTCTTTCATTGATTTCACGTTTCCATTGACTTGTTATTGGCGAGCCCCGCCCGGGGCCCGGAGTTCAGAGCCGCTCGTAACCGGGCAGCGTCAGAAAATCGATCAGAGTATCGGCGCAGGTGATCTCTTCCATCAGCTCGCTTGCTTCGGCGAAGCGACCCGCTTGCCAGCGCTCGGCACCCACTTCGGCTTTGACCACCTCCTGCTCCTCGGCCAGCATCTGGCGGAACAGATCCTTGGTCACCACCTTGCCGTTCGACAGGCTCTTGCCGTGGCGGACCCACTGCCAGATGGAGGTGCGGGAGATCTCGGCGGTGGCGGCATCTTCCATCAGACCGTAGATGGGCACGCAGCCGTTACCGTTGATCCAGGCCTCCAGATATTGCAGGGCAACCCGGATATTGGTGCGCATGCCGGCCTCGGTGCGCTCGCCCTCACAGGGAGCCAGCAGGTCGGCGGCTGTGATGGGGGCATCCTGCTCGCGCAGCACGCCGATCTGGTTCTTGGCACCCGTCGCAATGGTGGCGTTGAACACTGCCATCGCAGTATCGGCGAGGCCAGGGTGGGCGACCCAGGTGCCATCGTGGCCGTTATTGGCTTCGCGCTCCTTGTCCGCTTTGACTTTGGCAAAGACCTGTTCGTTGACGGCGGCATCCTTGGCCGGAATAAAGGCGGCCATGCCACCCATCGCCAGCGCACCGCGCTTGTGACAGGTCTTGATCAGCAGCCGCGAGTAGGCGGAGAGGAACGGCTTGTCCATGGTTACTACCTGGCGGTCCGGCAGCACGCGATCCGGATGATTCTTCAAGGTCTTGATGTAGCTGAAGATGTAGTCCCAGCGGCCGCAGTTCAGCGCAACGATGTGATCCTTCATCTGATAGAGCAGCTCATCCATCTCGAATACAGCCGGCAGGGTTTCAATCAGCACGGTGGCCTTGATGGTGCCGCGGGGAAGGCCGAACTTGTCCTCGGTCCAAGCGAATACCTCGCTCCACCAGCGCCCTTCCAGATGGCTCTGCAGCTTGGGTACATAGAAGTAGGGGCCGGAGCCTTTGGCCAGCAGCGTCTGATAGTTGTGCAGGAAGTAGAGGGCAAAATCGAACAGGCCACCGGGGATGGACTCGCCATCGAAAGTGACATGTTTTTCCGGCAGGTGCAGACCACGCACCCGGCAGATGAGCACCGCCGGATTGGGGTTCAGGGTATAGGCCTTTCCTTCCGGACTGGTGTAGGAGACGGTACCGTTGACTGCATCGCGCAGGTTGATTTGGCCCTCGATCACCTTGTTCCAGGCGGGGGCCAGTGAGTCCTCGAAGTCCGCCATGAATACTTTAACGTTGGCGTTGAGGGCGTTGATCACCATCTTGCGCTCGACCGGGCCGGTAATCTCCACACGGCGGTCTTGCAGATCGGCGGGAATGCCGCGAATGGTCCAGTCACCTTCACGGATGTGGGCGGTTTCCGGCAGGAAGTCCGGCAGCTCGCCACCATCGATACGGGCCTGACGTGCCACACGTTGTTTCAGCAATTCCCCTCTTTGGGGAGCAAAACGTTCCACCAGTTCGGAGACCAGCGCCACCGCGTCCGGCGTCAGAATTTGCGCGTATTCGGGTTGCATCTCGCCCTGGATGCGAAGGCGGGCGCTGCAGTGGGTCTGAGCCGGTGCCGACATAAGGTTCACTCCTTTGAGAATTACATTTTGAACTTACTAACTACGACTAAAGTCGAATCCCTGTTCCTGAAACGTTCCCGCAACAACGGGGTAACACGATTGATAAGGTGCGAAATATTGTTGAGTACGTCAACAGTTTTTTTTAAACACCTGTTTTTTGGATGTGGTTAAGTTGATGTTTTTTATTGCTTTATTTGGTTGGTGTAAAAGCTCTACGCAGATGGTTATGCTCCTGCTTTTTCCCATCGGACAACGGCTAATTTGGGCCGTTACCCTGCACCTCATTTTGTAACTTATTACGTAATAAAATTACAAATGCAAAAACAAATCCCGACCTAACTCCAGGCTTTGCCAAAACAGCTGTATAAATTGCGTTTGAATGTGGCAATGAATGTTTTGCTATTGCTAGACCTAGTTGGTGAACGTGCGTTTTAAACTTGGCGTGGTGATGCAGGCTCTGTTGGCACCAGCGGTTGCAGCAATGGAAAGTGAAGCGCAATAACGTAGGTTTGTATCAGTTGTCGGGGGGAATGCCGGAGAGGGAAGGGGGAGACGTATCAGTCAATAATACTGCCATCCTTGATAGAATTAGCAGTTTGTCGTTTTTTGCAGATTTCTCGCCAAGGGCCTGAAACTGAGTGTGTTGAACAGGCGATGTGCTGGTGATGAGCGGCCATCTGGCCGTGCTCAATAGTCATCATCCGGTTCGGCAAGATCGATCACATCCAGCTGGATGACCTGTTCATTTTCGCTTTCGGTGTGGCAAGGAGTGTCGTGAGGAACGGAATAAAGCGTAATGGCGGGTGCGAAATCGGTGTTCTGGTTCATGCCTGGTCCTGTGTTGCACGCAAGCCGGACAGTGATCCCTTCACTTGTGTTTCCACCTCCCTGTGTTGTCTACCGGCGGAAAGTTGCGCATCTTAATGAGTTCGGCAAAAAGATTCAAGTGGTTCTGAGTGTTTTTTGTTCTTAGTAGGCTGGCGTTGTCAGGAGGATAAATCGGAGGCAAAAAAATAGCCCGGTCGTTTGACTGGGCTATTCTCGGGGAAAATGGTCGGTGTGAGAGGATTCGAACCTCCGACCCTCTACACCCCATGCAGATGCGCTACCTGGCTGCGCTACACACCGACGGAGTCAGACTCGGCTGACGGGGAGGAAGTCTAATAGCATGGCCAAACGGGTGCAACTCCTTTTTTATCATAGAGATGCCGATTGCTTCTTTATTGCTCAGTCGGGATGCGGCTTGGGTCTGACGTGCAGATTTGGCATAATCGCCGCCCTGTCACCGCGAGCTATCATGCCTGCTATCTATGGAATCATCTGACAGGTATGGATAGCTGGAATGCAAACTTGAACAATATAAAGAGGGGATGGGCGTGAAACCATCAGAGGTCCCAGAGACACCGAGTCAAACCGAGCTGGACGAACAGTGGATGCGCCATGCCATGGCATTGGCTGCCCGGGCCGAAGGGATTGGCGAGATCCCGGTCGGTGCCGTACTGGTGATGGATGGTCAGGTGGTGGGCGAGGGGTGGAACCGCTCCATCAGCGAACACGATGCCTGTGCCCATGCCGAGGTGATGGCAATCCGGGCGGCGGGCAAGCAGCTGGCGAACTACCGGCTGCTCGACACCACTCTTTATGTGACGCTGGAGCCCTGCTGTATGTGTGCAGGTGCGCTGATCCATAGCCGGGTCAAGCGGGTGGTTTACGGCGCCCGAGATCTCAAGACCGGTGCCGCGGGGTCGGTGTTCGAGATCTTGCAGGACCCGCGCCACAATCACAGCGTTGAGCTGACCGGCGGCGTGCTGGCCGATGCCTGCTCGGCTCAGTTGTCGGCCTTCTTCAAGCGCCGCCGCGCCGAGAAAAAGGCGGCCAAACTGGCGTTGCAACAATCAAACGATACCCTTTCCTGAATCATTCGGGGGCAGCGCAGGCTGCCCTTGCTGATTATCCTCATAAATATCCCTTTATAAACAATATATTGCGTCCATCTTCCTTCGAAAGGATCCCCGCCCATTTTTCCGTTAACAACCTCTGTTAAAGCGCTCTCGATGTAACAAAACTGTCATGCAACCGCCATATAATGCCGCGAAGCCTAGCTTACATTGAGGTCTTGCATGTCATCGGAATCGTTAAACCTGGTCATGGCGGGCAGTAGAAAACGCCGGATCAAGGATAAATTGGCCAAATATGGCGTCACCACAGGCGGAGCCCTGGTACTGGTGGCGCTGCTGCTTATCTTCTTTTATCTGCTCTATGTGGTGAAACCCATCTTCAATGGCGCCTCCATGGAGCCGACAGCCTCGTTTACCCTGCCTGCCGCAGGGAAGACCGCCTGGCTCGGCGTGGAAGAGCAGAACGAGATCGGCTATCGCTTCAGCGATAAAGGGCAGGTCAACTTCTTTGCGGTGCAGGGAGATGACAAGATCAAGGTCGGCCAGTCACTGGGTCAGGCCCAGGTTGCTGGTGACATCACCACGGTAGCGACCCCGGCACCGGGCCAGCGGCTGATTGCTTACGGCTTTGCCGATGGCAAGGCGCAGGTCGTCCAGCCAGCGTTCAAGGTCTCCTATCCCAACGATGTGCGGGTGATTGAACCCAGCCTGCAATATCCCTTCGGCGAAGAGCCGGTGGTGATCGACCCGCAAGGGAAGGCACTGCAACTGATGGTGTTCGAAGCCACCAAGGACAAGATGGCGACCGCCGCCGTGACCGAAGATGGTCGTGGCGTGATGACGGTGATGAGCGGTGAGGAGAACTTCATCTCCGGGGAGATTGAGTGGAGCAGTGAAAACTACACGATTCCCTCCCTGCCGCGCCATGTGGATCAGATGTTGCTGACCCCTAATCTGCGGATCCTGTTCGTGCGCGAGGGTAATCGCCTCTCCGTCTATGACATTCATAACCTGAGCGAAATCTCCCTGCGCAACGTGTTGGAGATCAATGCCCCCAACGCCAATGTGACCCGGGTTCAGCTGCTCTCCGGCGCCTCTTCACTGCTGGTGGGTAATGACAACGGCGTGATTTCACAGTGGTTCGAAGTGGCAAAGGATGGCAAACGCCAGTTCACCCAGATCCGTGACTTCAAGGGCGATGGCGCAGTGGATCTGCTGACTCCCGAGCACTTTCGCAAAGGCTTCATCAGTGCCGACAAGGACGGCATCATCAGCTTCTTCCACGCCACCGGCGAGACCAAGCTGCTGACCGAGACGGTGGAAGGGGGTGAACTCTCTGCCCTGGCCATCTCCCCCCGTCACAACCTGTTGCTGATGCAGCAAGGGAATACCTTCAAGCTCTTCTCGGTGGAGAACGAACACCCCGAGGTGACCTGGTCTGCCCTCTGGCAACAGGTGTGGTACGAAGGGTATCCGGAGCCCCAGTATGTGTGGCAATCCACCTCCGCCAGCAACGACTTTGAAGCCAAGCTGAGTTTGGTGCCGCTGGTATTCGGTACGCTGAAAGCCTCTTTCTACGCCATGGTGTTTGCTGTGCCGCTCGGCGTGGCCGGTGCCATCTATACCGCCTACTTCATGTCGGCGGGGCTGCGCAAATACGTCAAGCCAACGGTCGAGATCATGGCGGCGCTGCCGACCGTTATCCTGGGCTTCCTGGCGGGTCTGTGGCTGGCGCCGATCATCGAGGGTGCGTTGCCCGGGGTGATCCTGCTGCTGATATTGCTGCCGATGGGGATGCTGCTGACTGCATTGCTCTGGAACTATCTGCCGGAGCGCGGCAAGTCCTGGCTGCCGGAGGGGTGGCACGCCATCCTGCTGATCCCGGTGCTACTGCTGATTGGCTGGGGGGCCTTCGCCCTGAGCCCGCTCATCGAGAATGCTTTTATGCACGGCGATTCGCGCATCTGGCTGACTCACGAAATGGGCATCAAGTTTGACCAGCGCAACTCGCTGGTGGTCGGTATCGCCATGGGCTTTGCGGTCATCCCCACCATCTTCTCCATCGCTGAAGATGCAGTCTTCTCGGTGCCCAAGCACCTGACTCAGGGCTCGCTGGCGCTGGGGGCCACCCCGTGGCAGACCCTGAGCCGGGTGGTGATCCTCACTGCCAGCCCGGGCATCTTCTCTGCGGTGATGATGGGCCTTGGCCGCGCCGTGGGCGAGACCATGATCGTGCTGATGGCTACCGGCAACACCCCCATCATGGACTTCTCCATGTTCCAGGGGCTGCGCACCCTCGCCGCCAACATCGCGGTGGAGATGCCGGAATCGGAAGTGGGCAGTTCCCACTATCGGGTACTGTTCCTCGCGGCCTTTGTCCTGTTTGTGTTCACCTTTTTGTTCAACACCCTGGCCGAGTTTGTCCGTCAGCGGTTGCGTGAAAAATACAGCTCGATGTAAGGGGCGACTCTGTAATGGACAAGGAATCGACAATGGGTAAGTGGTTTAAATCAGGGGCCCCCTGGATCTGGATGACCGGCGGTGCCGTCAGCCTGAGTCTGGTGGCGGTACTGGGTCTGCTGCTGCTGATCGGCTGGCGTGGTCTGGTCTACTTCTGGCCGCACCCCATCTATGAGTGGCAGCTGGAAGATGCCAGCGGCAACAAGAGCGTACTGATCGGCGAGATCAACGATCGCGAGCAGGTACCGGTGGAGCGACTGCGCGCTGCAGGTCTGCCACTGGAAGGGGAAGAGCGCGAGCTGCTGACCCGCTATCTGGTCAAGACCGGCAACCGCGAGTTCGTTGACCTCGATTTTCGCTGGGTGCTGGAGACGGACATCAAGTCCCAGAGCCAGCCAGCTGAGCTGGCCATGGTTGAGCGTGCCACCAACGGCAACTTCTATGGCTATATCGTCGGGGTGAAAGAGGATGGCCGCGAGCTCACCTCTGATCTGCATCCTGCCCTGCAGCGGGTGCTGGCGCGAGCCAATGCCCTCTCCGAACAGGCCAACGATCTGCAAAAAGGGGACATCGGCAGCATCAACTATCAACTGGAGCGGCTGCGCCTGAAAGAGCGCAAGGCCGAGCTGGATGACAAGCTGACCGATCAGCTCAAAGCCGAACTGGCCAGCGAGCGTCAGGCCCTCAACGATCGCTATCAGGTGCTGGAAAAAGAGCTCTTCTCCCTGCGTAGCCAAGCGGACCGCGACGCCATCACCGTCAAGGATATGCGTGGCGAGCTGGTGACCATGCCGATGTCCAAGGTACTGGACGTGGTATGGCCCAACGACATGAGCCTGCTGGCCAAGGTGGGTCACTGGTTCCACCAGATCGGCAAGTTCGTCTCTGACGATCCCCGTGAAGCCAACACCGAGGGCGGGGTGTTCCCGGCTATCTTCGGCACGGTGTTCATGGTGTTCCTGATGGCGATCATCGTGACCCCGCTGGGGGTGGTGGCGGCAGTCTACCTGCACGAATACGCGGGTAAGAACAGTCTGACCAAGATCATTCGCATTGCGGTGATCAACCTGGCGGGCGTGCCCTCCATCGTCTACGGCGTGTTTGGTCTGGGCTTCTTCGTTTACACCCTGGGGGGCAGCATCGACCGCCTCTTCTACCCGGAAGCGCTGCCGAGCCCAACCTTTGGTTCACCCGGCGTGATCTGGTCGGCGCTGACCCTGGCCATCCTGACCCTGCCGGTGGTGATTGTCTCCACCGAAGAGGGGCTGGCGCGGATCCCGAGCACCATCCGTCAGGGCTCGCTGGCACTGGGCGCGACCCAGGCCGAAACCCTCTGGCGCATCGTGCTGCCGATGGCGAGTCCGGCCATCATGACCGGCCTTATTCTGGCGATTGCCCGTGCAGCCGGTGAAGTGGCGCCGCTGATGCTGGTGGGGGTGGTAAAACTGGCACCGACCCTGCCGATGGATGGCAACTTCCCGTATCTGCATGTGGAGCGCAAGTTCATGCACCTGGGCTTCCACATCTATGACGTCGGCTTCCAGAGCCCCAACGTTGAGGCTGCCCGCCCGCTGGTCTACGCCACCTCCTTCCTGCTGGTGACGGTGATCGTGGGTCTGAACCTGACCGCTATCGGTATTCGTAACCACTTGCGCGAGAAATTCCGGTCGCTGGAGCATTAATCCGGCGCCTCTTGAGTGATACAAGAGTGAGATAACAGAGGGGCGGCCGAGCGCGAGCCGCCATCTCTCTGCACCAATACGTGAGGGGCGCCGGCAGCTGTCCGGCCACTCCAGATAGATTTTGAGGTAACAGATGATCAACGTAACGACCACGTCTACCCAGCACACCGCGCTGGACCTGCTCAACCTGACCCCGGAGCAGACCGCGCTGGAGGTGAAGGATCTCAACCTGTACTACGGCAGCAAGCAGGCGTTGTTCAACGTCAACATGAAGATCCCCAAAGGGCAGGTGACCGCCTTTATCGGCCCGTCAGGCTGTGGTAAATCGACCCTGCTGCGCTGCATCAACCGGATGAACGATCTGGTGGAGATCTGCCGCATCGAGGGGGAAATTCAGCTGCACGGCCACAACATCTATGACAAGAGCGTCGATGTTTCTGCCCTGCGCCGTCAGGTGGGCATGGTGTTCCAGCGTCCGAACCCGTTTCCCAAGTCCATCTACGAGAACGTGGTCTATGGTCTGCGCCTGCAGGGGATCAATGATCGCCGTACCCTGGATGAGGCCGCCGAGCGCTCTCTGCGCGGTGCGGCCCTGTGGGACGAGGTGAAGGATCGTCTGCATGACAACGCCTTCGGTCTCTCCGGTGGTCAGCAGCAGCGTCTGGTGATTGCCCGTGCCATCGCCATTGAGCCGGAAGTGTTGCTGCTCGATGAACCGACCTCGGCGCTCGACCCCATCTCCACCCTGACCATCGAGGAGCTGATCAACGAGCTCAAGAGCCAGTTCACCGTGGTGATTGTGACCCACAACATGCAACAGGCTGCGCGAGTGTCGGATCAGACCGCCTTCATGTATATGGGCGAGCTTATCGAGTACTCGGATACCAACACCATTTTCACCACCCCGGCCAAGAAAAAGACCGAAGATTACATTACCGGTCGTTACGGCTAAGGAGAGGAGAGGATGAATCTCAGCAAACAGATTGGCAGTCGGTTCAACGGCTAAGGCATAATCGGAGCAATCAAGGATTATTTGTATGGACAATATGAACCTCAATAAACACATCTCCGGTCAGTTCAATGCCGAGCTAGAGAGCGTGCGCAACCAGGTGCTGGTGATGGGCGGTCTGGTGGAGCAGCAGCTCACCGACGCCATCGCAGCGATCCACGATCAGGATCTCGATGCGGCCCGCAAAATCGTGGCCAACGACCACAAGGTCAACGCGATGGAAGTGGCGATCGACGAGGAGTGCACCCGCATCATCGCCAAGCGTCAGCCGACAGCCTCCGACCTGCGACTGGTGATGGCCATCATCAAGACCATCACCGATCTGGAGCGCATTGGCGACGTGGCCGACAAGATCGCCCGCATGCTGACCGACAACGCCAACAAGCCGCAGCCGCCGCTGGTGTCTCTGGAGAACATGGGCCGTCGTACCATCAAGATGCTGCACGATGTGCTCGACGCCTTCGCCCGCATGGATCTGGACGCGGCGCTGGCGGTCTACAAGGAAGATGACAAGGTAGACCGCGAGTACGAGTCCATCATCCGCGAGCTGATGACCTATATGATGGAAGATCCCCGCACCATCCCCCAGGTCCTCAACGTCCTGTGGGCGGCGCGAGCCATCGAGCGGGTCGGCGATCGCTGCCAGCACATCTGCGAGTACATCGTCTACTACGTGAAAGGCAAGGATGTGCGCCACACCAAGGCGGATGATCTGGGTACCCTGCTGGGCAAGGGCTAACCGGAAGTGAATAAAAAGGCGCGTGAAGCGCCTTTTTTGTTGCATAACTGGTCGGAGTAAGATAAAGCCCCCAACTGGCTGTTTTCTGATAGAATACTCCCCCTGTGTGAGTCCCGGATGGGCTCACGGTCCGGTCTCCCGGGCCCAGTTTGCCGTCTTGTGCTAAGGCGGGTGTAGCAATAGGTTAATCATGAGTTTTGCCGATAGTTTGTTCTTTTTAATGCTGCTGGTTGGCGGCAGTGTGTTCTTCTCCCTCTCCGAGATTTCTCTCGCCGCGTCTCGCAAAATCAAATTGCAGGTAATGGCGGATGAAGGTAATCGCCAGGCCGAAAAGGTGCTGGCCCTGCAGGCCCAGCCGGGCAACTTTTTCACCGTGGTGCAGATTGGCCTCAATACCGTCGCCATTCTGGGCGGTATCCTGGGTGAGTCTGCCCTCAACCCCGCCATCAAGGGGATTGTCTCCCAGTTCTACCAGGGCCCCTGGCTTGGCGAGATCAGCTCCGGTGCCTCCTTCGTGTTCGTCACCGGCATGTTTATCCTGATCGCCGATCTGATGCCCAAGCGTCTGGCCATGACCATGCCCGAGCAGATTGCCGTGGTGGTGGTGCGCCCCATGCTCTTCTTCGTCACCGTGTTGATGCCGCTGGTGTGGGTCTTCAACGGATTGGCGAACTCCCTGTTCCGTCTGATGCGCGTCTCCACGGTGCGTAACGACGAGATCACCTCCGACGATATCTATGCGGTGATGGATGCCGGTGCCGAGGCGGGGGTTATCCAGCGCGAGGAGCATCAGCTCATCGAGAACGTGTTCGAGTTGCAGTCCCTTGGTGTCACCTCTGCCATGACGGCCCGCGAGAGCCTCATCTACTTCACCCTGCAAGAGAGTGAAGAGAGCATCAAGGCGAAGATCGCCGAACATCCCCACAACAAGTTTCTGGTCTGTGACCACAACCTCGACCGCATCAAGGGCTTTGTCGATGCCAAAGAGCTGCTGATCCGCGTTATCGGCGGCCAGAGCATCGACCTGATCGGTGGCAACCTGGTGCAGAACGTCATCATCATCCCCGATACCCTGAACCTCTATGAGGCGATGGAGTACTTCAAGAATCATCGTGGCGACTTTGCCGTGGTGATGAACGAGTACGCGCTGGTGGTGGGGATTGTCACCATGAACGACCTGATGAGCACCGTAATGGGTGAGTGGGCGACCCACGTGGTGGAAGAGCAGATCGTCCAGCGCGACGAGAACTCCTGGCTGGTGGACGGGGTCACCCCCATCTCCGACGTGATGCGCGCCTTTGATATCGAAGAGTTCCCCGAGAACCAGAACTACGAGACCATCGCCGGCTTTATCATGTATATGCTGCGCAAGATCCCCAAGCGCACTGACTCGGTCAAATACGCCGGTTACAAGTTCGAAGTGGTCGATATCGACAGTTACAAGATTGATCAGCTGCTGGTTACCCGGGTCGAACCGGCGGTGGCCGAGAAGCCAGCTCAGGAATCGTAAAAGGAGCGACATAAGAGTCATGAAGATGCAGTCTCATTCCCGTGCGCTGGCCTGTGTCGCGCTCGCCCTGGCACTGGGTGCCTGTAGTCAGAGTGCGCCGCGCAAAGCCACAGTGGTAGCCAAGCCGGTAACCCCCAAGCCTGCTGTGGTCGTGCCGCAGCCGGATCCCGATGCGGTGGTGCAAAGCGGCATGGCAGAGCCGAGCCCGGTCTTTGATGAGCAGTACCACGGCCCGGATCAGGGGTCGCTGGAGTCGGTTACCGCCCTGTTTGCCCGTGGCTACATCGAGTCCGCCATGCGCGAGACCATGCTGGCTGCGGTGCACAATGACTATCCGCTGCTCGGCATGCGGGATGTGCGGTTGACCGATCCGGTCTCCAAATTCCTCACCTCCGAGCATGCGGCTACCACGGCCCATGACTACCTCTATGCGGGTGTGCAGCGTCGCCTCGGTCGTCCTCTCAGCCCTGCCCAGTGGGAGCAGATCTGGCGCGGTCTGCCGCAGCAGGGTCGGGTCTCCGACTGGGTCAAGCAGATCAAGCGAGTGCTGGCTGGGCGTTAAGTCGCCAGCGGATCAAGATTGTGATGAGGCCACCTTCGGGTGGCCTCTTGCATTTCTGCGTTTGCCTCGCCGTTTGCACGCTGATTTCTGCTGATACTGATTGCCGCCCGTGGCACTTTGTTTTATCTTGTTTTGGCCATCTAAACATCTATATGTTTTTATGGCTGCATAATGAAAGAGCTTCCCAAGATGAAGCAGGACGATCTGCAGCGATTCGATGTGAAGCCGCAGATCAACAAAACAAACAGATAAATACGCAAATAAACAACGTATATAACAAAGAGACACGACAGATGGAAACCAGGGAATTGTGGGTGCTGGATGGGGGCATGGGGCGCGAATTGGCAAGGCGGGGGGCACCGTTTCGTCAGCCGGAGTGGTCGGCGCTGGCCTTGATGGAGGCGCCAGAGACGGTGCGTGATGTACATCAGGCCTATGTGGCGAGCGGGGCCAGGGTCATCACCACCAACAGCTATGCGCTGGTGCCGTTTCATATCGGCGATGAGCGTTTCTTTGCCGACGGGGAGGGGCTGGCAGCGCTGGCTGGTCAGCTGGCCCGTGAGGTGGCTGACGAGCAGAAGGGCGCCGTGCAGGTGGCGGGTTCTCTGCCACCGTTGTTTGGCTCCTACCGTGCCGACCTGTTCAAGGCGGACAGGGTGAACGAGCTGGCTATGCCGCTTATCCGGGCGCTATCCCCTTATGTGGATATCTGGCTGGCCGAGACCATGAGCCTGATTGCCGAACCACTGGCCCTGAAAGCGCTGTTGCCTGATGACGGCAAGCCGTTCTGGGTTTCCTTCACGCTGGAAGATGAGGCGCCGGGCAACGAGCAGCGACTACGTTCCGGCGAGCAGGTGGCTGATGCGGTGACCACGTTAGTGGCGGCCGGGGTCGATGCCATCCTGTTCAACTGCTGTCAGCCCGAGGTGATCGAGGGGGCCCTCGAGGTTGCTCGCGCCCGATTGCAGGCGCTGGGCCGCGCTGACATTCGCCTCGGTGCCTATGCCAACGCCTTCCCGCCGCAACCCAAGGAGGCCACCGCCAACGACGGGCTGGACGAGATCCGCGCCGATCTGGGGCCGCTGGATTATCTCGGCTGGGCCGAGCGCTGGCGTGCGGCCGGGGCGAATTTGATCGGCGGTTGCTGCGGTATCGGCCCCGAGCATATTCAGGCGCTGAGCAGCCGGTTGCGCTAAGGAGCTTCCATGAAAGAGAACAAGATTGGGCTCTGGTCTCTCACCGCGCTGGTGTTCAGCTCCATGGTGGGTGCGGGGATTTTCAGCCTGCCCCAGAACATGGCCGAGGTGGCAGGCGCCCGCGCCGTGCTGATCGGCTGGGGCGTGACGGGGGTGGGCATCTTGGCGCTCGCCATGAGTTTTCTCTATCTGTCGCGGTTAAGGCCGGATC
>NZ_JBFODV010000287.1:0-9702 GCF_040908495.1 Aeromonas sp. R1-1
GTTGGGGTATCGCCAAGCGGTAAGGCAGCGGGTTTTGATCTCGCCATCCCTAGGTTCGAATCCTAGTACCCCAGCCATTTTTAAAAGTTCTTTGCCAGTCTCATGACTGTTAAGGAGCGCTGTTGGGGTATCGCCAAGCGGTAAGGCAGCGGGTTTTGATCTCGCCATCCCTAGGTTCGAATCCTAGTACCCCAGCCATTTTTCTGTTCTCTTCCACATCAGTGGTCGATAACAAACGGCTATGTAGCTCAGTTGGTTAGAGCATCGCACTCATAATGCGGGGGTCACAGGTTCGAATCCCGTCATAGCCACCATCAATTTGCGGAAGTGGCGAAATTGGTAGACGCACCAGATTTAGGTTCTGGCGCCCTAGGCGTGAGAGTTCGAGTCTCTCCTTCCGCACCATTGATAGCAGTACCAAACAGACCAGCTCACGCTGGTTTTTTTGTATCTGACATTTGCCTCTCCCCAGTTTTTCTCTCGCGCCTCTATTAACCCAGCTCCACGTTAATTCCCGTCCACATCACTCTTCACTGATTCCGAGCACGCCTTGCCACTCTTGTCTCCTGGCCATAAAAAAGCGGCCCGCAGGCCGCTGGTATGAACATCCATCAACACAGTAGTCAGAACGGGAAGAACCAGGGAATAGCCACCACGCTGACCGCCATCACCAACAGGGTGAATGGCACCCCGATACGGATAAAATCGGCAAACTTGTAGTTGCCCGGCCCCAGCACCAGAGTATTCACAGGTGACGAGACGGGCGTCATAAAGGCGGCCGAGGCGGCGATGGCAATGGTCATGGCGAACGGATAGGGCGATACCCCCATCTGCTGGGCCGTGCCCAGCGCAATGGGCGCCATCAGCACTGCGGTGGCGGTGTTGGAGATAAAGAGCCCGATCACCGCGCAGAGGGCAAACAGGCTGGCCAGCATTACCCTTGGCCCCATCTCCCCTACTGCATTGATCAGACCACCAACGATCAGATCCACCCCGCCGGTTTTTTGCAGCGCCAGCGCGAAGGGGAGCATGCCGACGATGAGGATCAGGGTCGGCCAGTGGATCGACTTGTAGGCACTCTCCATGTCGATGCAGCGAAACTTGCCCATCAGCAGACAGGCGATCAGCGCGGCAATCACGTTGGGCACCGGATCGGTCACCATCAGCAGGATCATCACTCCAAGACAAAAGAGGGCATGGATCGCCTGGCTGCGGGCGGGGGCCATCTCGTCCACTTCAGCGGGCAGCCCCATCAGCAGAAAGTCGCGGCTATGGGTCTGCAACTGTCTGATGTGGCTCCAGTTCCCTACAACCAGCAGTGTATCCCCCATCTGCAGCGGCTCGTCCACCAGCTTGCCTGCCAGCGCCTCACCGTCGCGGCGCAGCCCCACCACGCTCAGACCATAGCTGGAGCGGAAGGTCACATCACGCACGCTTTTACCCAGCAGCTTGGACTCAGGGATCAGCGACACCTCGGCCATCCCCACCTCCCGCGCCTGATCGGAGAAGTACTCCCCGCGCAGGATCATCGGCTCGAGCCGCGCCTCGCTGCAAAACGCCCGCACATCCACCTCGGGGTCTGACATGTCGATCAGCAGCACATCCTTCGCCTGGAACTCACTGATCCCCGACACCGGCACCATCACCCGGCGAAACTTGCGCCAGCGCTCCACCCCGATAACGTGGGCACCATAACGGGCGCGCAGTTGCAGCTCGTCCAGGGTGTGACCAATCAGCGGGGAGTCCGGCCGCAGCGCCAGACGACGGGCCCTACCGGCCAGTCGGTAGTCTCGGATGAGATCGCGCAGGGTGCGGCGCCCGGTCGGCTTGCCCTTGCCCTCTTCCCCCTCGCCCACCAGGGAGCCGCGCACCAGCAGCATGTAGAGGATGCCCAGCCCCAGGATCAGCACGCCCATGGGGGTGAAATCGAAGAAGCCGAAGCCGTGAATGCCGTGGCGCATCAGCTCGCTGTTAACCACCATGTTGGGGGGCGTGGCCACCAGCGTCATCATGCCGCTGATCAGCCCGGCAAAACCGAGGGGCATCATCAGGCGACCGGCTGGGATCCCCATCCGGTTCGCCACGCTCAGCACCACCGGGATAAAGATGGCCACCACTCCGGTGCTGCTCATCACAGCCCCCAGACTCGCCACCGCGACCATCAGCAACACCAGCAGCTTGGTCTCGCTGCTGCCCGCCACCTTCACCAACGCATCCCCCACCTGATAAGCGATACCGGTGCGCACCAACCCCTCCCCGACAACAAACAGGGCTGCTATCAGAATGACGTTGGGATCGCTAAAACCCGCCAGTGCCTCCGGCAGGGTGAGGGTGCCGCTCAGCACAAACAAGATGACCACGCCCAGGGCCACCACGTCCATGCGCACCTTGTTGGTCATAAAGAGATAGATGGCGCCAGCCAGCAGACAGAGCACCCAGACAAGCTCGGAATTCAATACAACCTCCTTTTATCACGTGATTCTCCTCCCGGAGAGTGGACTCTATCAGACCACAGCCATGGCGCTATCATCTTGCTACATATCAATAAAGTCCGACCCGCCGGGGCCCCATAACCCATCACTGCTGGAATAACTGGGCACCAGCGGCGATTTCTTTGATATGGGCCAAGTACGGGGCGGACAAAAGTCCTGCCCCTCGTCCCCCTCACCCCTTAGAATGGCGCACTCGCATACTAACCCTCATGCCCAAGGATCAGAAAATGAGCATATTCGAGCTGTTCAGCATCAATAACACGCTAGTGACCATACCGCTGGGTGGCGGCTATGCCATGTCATGGATTGAAGCCATCGGCACCCTGTTCGGGCTGGCCTGCATCTGGTTCGCCAGTCAGGAGAAGACCATCAACTACCTGTTTGGCCTGATCAACGTCAGCCTGTTTGCCATCATCTTCTTCCAGATCCAACTCTACGGACTGTTGATGCTGCAGCTGTTCTTCTTCTGCGCCAACGTCTACGGCTGGTACGCCTGGACCCGCCCTGCCAACGATCAGGGGGATACCCTGCAGATCCGCTGGCTCAGCAAATCCAAGCTCATCATCACTGCCGTAGTGAGCGTGCTGGCCATCGCCCTGCTGACCCGCTATATCGACCCGGTATTCGCGGCGCTGGCGCGCACCTCGGTCGCGTTGCTCAACCTGTTTGGTGCCGGACTTGCCACTCCCGAGCCCTCCCCCGATGCCTTCCCGTTCTGGGATGCCAGCATGACGGTGCTCTCGGTGGTCGCCCAGATCCTGATGACCCGCAAATACGTGGAGAACTGGATCCTCTGGGTCGTCATCAACATCATCAGCATCGGTGTCTATGCCGCGCAGGGCGTCTACGCCATGTCGCTCGAATACCTGATCCTGCTGTTTATCGCCACCAACGGCACTCGCCTCTGGGTGATTGCCGCCAAGCGCCAGCCACAAGGTCTGTAAGCCATGAGTCTGTTACCCCATCTCCAGTGCCGCCCCGACCAGATTGCCGAGCGGGTGGTACTGTGCGGCGACCCGGCCCGGGTCGATCGCATCGCCAGCCAGCTCGAACAGTGTGAAGTGCTGGGGCAAAACCGGGAGTTTCGCCTCATCAACGGCCGCTATCAGGGGCTGCCCATCACGGTTTGCAGCACCGGCATTGGCGGCGCCTCGGCCATCATCGCGCTGGAGGAGCTGGTGCAAGCCGGTGCCCACTCGCTCATTCGGGTCGGCTCCGCCGGTGCCCTGCAACACGACATCGGCCTTGGCGACCTTATCGTGGTGGAAGGGGCGGTACGCAATGAGGGCGCCTCACAGGCCTATCTGCCCGCCGAGTACCCCGCCTGCGCCGATATCTGGCTGCAGGCCGCCTTGCTCAACCATGTGGCAACCGGCAGCCAGCCTCATTGGCACGGGCTGGTACGCTCCCACGACAGCTTCTATCGGGATGACGAGCAGGAGGTGTGCCGCTACTGGCATGCCCGTGGCGTGCTCGGCGCAGACATGGAGACCGCCTCCCTGCTGACCGTGGGGCGCCTGCGCAAGGTGCGGGTCGCCGCCGTGCTCTGCAACGTGGTGCTGTTCGAGCAGGATGTGCAACAAGGGGTGGCGGATTACGCCAGCGCCGAACAGGCGATGATGGCCGGTGAGCAGCAAGCCATCGCCGCCGCCCTCCACGCTCTGGTGCAATAAAGCGCAAACCGTTAACTGCGGCACATCCGCTACCGTGCGGGCTGGTATCCGGCCCGCACTCTTGCTAGCCTCATGGCCCTCGTCATCCGGTGCGACAGGCAAGTCATGCAGCAACAGCCCTACCCCCTCGGCCGTTTTCACGCCGAACTCCAGCAGCTTGAACCCCGCTTTGCCGCGGCGCTCGACGCCTGCACCCTGTTTCTGCGCCGTTACCTACCGGGCGAATTGATCATGCGGCAGGGGGAGCAGAGCGAGCAGCTCTATCTGGTCGAACATGGCCGGGTCTCCCTCAACAGCACGGTACACTCTGGCCGCCGCTTCCAGCTTGGCGAAATTGAGTGCCACAGCCAAATCTTCGGCGAGATGGAGTTCTTCAGCGCCACCCCGGTACAGTGGAACGTGGTGGCCGAGACCGAGCTGGATGCACGGGTCATCTGTGCCGACAAGCTGGCCCAGCGCCTGCTGGCAGAACCTGAGTTGACCCTGTTCTTTGCCGCCGCGCTGGCCAGCGACTATCTCGATACCCTGGAGATCACCACCAGCCGCCTGCTCCACCCCATCGCCTACAACATCGCCTACGAGTTGTGGCGAGAACGCCAGCGTACCCCCATGCTGGGGTCACGCAAGCGGGCCCATGAGGCGGCGCGCTTCGGCACCACCGAGCGGGTTTACCGCCGCGCCCTCAAGGAGCTGGTCGAACAGGGCATAGTTGCCGACGGCAGTAGCGGCCCCGTCATCGCCGATCTGGCCAGGCTGCGTGCCTATCTCGACCTTTAATTTCTATTCACCCCATTTCGATTCACCCAGTCAGGAGTCACCATGTCTGCTCATTCCTATCCCGAATTCACCTTCTTCAGCCGCTTCGTTGCCGACATTCAGGCGGGCCGCAAGACCATCACCATCCGCGACGAGAGCGAGGCCAACTGGCAGCCCGGCCAACGTCTGGCGCTGTTCACCAACCCGGAGCACCAGCCCTTTGGCACCATAGAGGTGCTCTCGGTCAAGGCGGTCGCCTTCGATGAACTGAATGACGAGCACGCCCGTCAGGAGAACATGACCCTCCCCGAGCTCAAACAGGTGATCCGCGAGATCTACCCCGATCTGCCGCCGCTCTATGTGATTGAATTCAAACTGATTGCCTGAGCCGGATTTGGCCTTTGCCGAGCGATGTGTTAATAGTGTCCTCTTTTGAATCAGGGAGGTGACCCGAGTGTTTGAGATAGCAAGCCTGAAAGAGGGGATGATGCACGGGGTCGAGCTGTTCCAGCTGCTGCTGGAGATCATCTCCATCGCCTGTGTGGTAATAGGGCTTGGCAAAACCCTCTGGCTGGCGGCAAGAGTGCGGGATCACCAGCCCGGCTTTCCGCGCATTCGTCTCTGCTTTGGCAGCTGGCTCATTCTGGCGCTGGAGTTCCAGCTCGCCGCAGACATCCTGGCCACCACGGTCGCGCCGAGCAAGGAGGAGCTGATCCGCCTTGCCATCATCGCGGTGATCCGCACCTTCCTGAACTACTTCCTCGGCAAGGAGCTGGAAGCACAAGCGGAGCGCCAACAAGAGAAGGCAGAACGCCAGCAGGAGCAGCGCAGCGAGCAGGCCAAGGCTGCTCAATAGCCTGTATCGCTGCGGTGCATCAGCGCTAAGTGCCGTGCCATCCCGACCACCTCCGTGGCTCGGGATGGCGCCTTTGTGACCCTCCCCGCACTTTTGGAAATCAGCCAACAATGGAACCCTTTTCAAGGTTTCCCCTGCCCTGTTGACTGCCCGTTCATCTGCGTAAGATAGAAAATCTTCTCCCCCAACCGGCCAAGCTGATGAATACGCACTCCCTTCACACGCCCGATATCGACCTCGATAGCTGCGTCATCTACCAGATCTACCCTATGAGTTTTCAGGACAGCGATGGCGACGGCATGGGCGATATCAACGGCATCCGTCAGCGCCTCGGTTATCTGGCCACCCTCGGGGTCGATATGCTCTGGCTCACCCCCATCTATCGCTCCCCCAAGCGGGACAACGGCTATGACGTGGCGGACTACCGTGCCATCGACCCCGCCTTCGGCACCCTGACCGAGATGGAGCAGCTGATCGCCGAAGCGGCCGCTCACGGCATCGGCATCATGATGGATATCGTCGCCAACCATACCTCCACCGAGCACGAGTGGTTTGTGAAAGCGCTGGCGGGGGCTCCCCGCTATCAGGACTACTACGTATTTCGCGACCAAGCCTTCGTTGACGCTCACCCCATCACCTCGATTTTTGGCGGCAGCGGCTGGCAGTATGTGCCGGAGCTTGATCGCTACTATCTGCACAACTTCGATCCCAGTCAGGCCGATCTGGACTGGGATAACCCGGCGGTGCGTGCCGAGATGGCAGAGGTGATCAACTTCTGGCTGGGCAAAGGGATCAAGGGATTTCGCTTCGATGTGATCGATATGGTGAGCAAGGAGTGGGACCGACTGGCCATGAGCAATGGCCCGCGCCTGCACGACTATATCCGTGAACTCAATGAGGCCAGCTTTGGTAGCAAGGGGATCATCACTGTCGGTGAGACCTGGGGAGCCGATCTTGCCCATATGCAGAACTATTCGAACCACAATGGCAGTGAGTTCAGCATGGTGTTCAACTTCGAGCATCTGGGGCTGGGCAGTGACAAGTGGTCATCCCGCTTCGATCCCCTCGCCTTCAAACGGGCCATGGCCCGCCACCAGCAAGGGCTGCACGGTCAGGGCTGGAACAGCCTGTTTCTCGGCAACCACGACCTGCCCCGCGCCGTATCACGCTTTGGCGATGACAGGCCAGAGTGGCGTGAAACCAGCGCCAAGCTGTGGGCCATGGTGCTGCATATGATGCAGGGCACTCCCTTCATCTATCAGGGGGAGGAGCTCGCCATGACCAACCGCCATTGGCAGCCGGGCGAGCTGCGCGATGTGGAGGCGCTCAACTACCGCGCCAGCCACTCAGGGCTGGATCCTGCCGAGCTGAGTCGGCGGATCGATGCCATCGGCCGCGACAACGCCCGTACCCCGATGCAGTGGGACGCCGGCTCCCACGCCGGTTTCAGCGCCACCACACCCTGGATTGCCCTCAACGCCAATCACATCGAGATTAATGCCGCCGAGCAGCTGGCCCGCCCCGACTCGCCGTTTCACTGCTATCGCCAGCTTATCGCCCTGCGCAAGGCCCACCCTGTCGTTCGCCACGGCAATTTCGATCTGCTGGATGGGGATGACCCCGAGCGCATCAGCTATCGCCGCCACTGGCAGGATCCGGCCAGCGGCGAGCAACACACCCTGCTGCTGCTCGCCAATCTCACGGCGAACCCCTTGCCGATGCCCCACTTCGACAAGGTGACAGACAAGATGCGGTTGCTGCTGGCCAATTACCCAAGCGAACCATTGCCACTCTTCGCCCCTTATCAGTGCGCCATCTGGCTGCAAGTGGATCAGGGTTAACCCCGTGCTGACGGGCCAAAGCAATGGCCCGTCAATCGCCACTCCACCGGCTACCAGCAGAAAATCACGCCCCCACGTGACGGGATTAAATTAACCACTATTACTGACTTATTAATTGATTATTTATCCCGTTTGATACGCTCTTATTGCCCCTCTTACTATGCCTGCGACCTATCCATTGCCGATGCAACTATCGGCCTTCAAACTGGCATAGCAAAGTGGAAAACAGATGATCACCACAGACGGGAATAACGCAGTCGCATCGGTGGCGTACCGCACCAGCGAAGTCATCGCCATCTACCCCATCACCCCCAGTTCGGCCATGGCTGAGCAGTCGTCGGCCTGGTCGAGCGAGCGGGGCAAGAACCTGTGGGGGGATGTGCCCCGGGTTGTCGAAATGCAGTCGGAAGGGGGCGCCATCGCTGCCGTCCACGGTGCCCTGCAGACCGGCGCGCTGGCGACCTCGTTTACCTCGTCGCAGGGGTTGCTGCTGATGATCCCCAACCTCTACAAGCTGGCGGGTCAGCTTATCCCCTTCGTGCTGCATGTGGCGGCGCGCACCGTGGCGACCCACGCGCTATCGATCTTTGGCGATCACTCGGACGTGATGGCGGTGCGCCAGACCGGCTGCGCCATGCTCTGTGCCAGCAATGTGCAGGAGGCGCAGGATTTTGCCCTGATCTCCCAGATAGCGAGCCTCAACAGCCGCCTCCCCTTTATCCACTTCTTCGACGGCTTTCGTACCTCTCACGAGATCGCCAAGATAGCGCCGCTCGCTGACGACACCCTGCGTGCCCTGCTGCCCGCAGATGCCATCCGTGCCCATCGTGACCGGGCGCTCACCCCCGACAAACCGGTCATTCGCGGCACCGCCGCCAACCCGGACACCTACTTCCAGTGCCGGGAGGCGAGCAACCCCTGGTATGACGCCGCCTATGGCCATGTGAGCGAGGCGATGCAGGCTTTTGGCGAGCAGACCGGCCGCCACTATCGGCCGTTTGAATATGTCGGCCACCCACAGGCGGAGCGGATTGTGATGATGATGGGTTCGGCCATCGGCACCTGTGAAGAGGTGATCGAGCGCCTGCTGGCCCAAGGGGAGAAGGTCGGTCTGGTGAAGGTACGGCTGTTCCGTCCCTTCTCGGCCGAGCACCTGTTGGCCGCGATTCCCGAGAGTGCCCGCGCCATCGCCGTGCTGGATCGCACCAAGGAACCGGGCGCACAGGCCGAGCCCCTCTATCTCGACGTGATGACGGCGCTTGCCGAAGCGGTCAGCCGGAGCGAGCGGGCAAGCCTGCCGCGGGTGATCGGCGGCCGCTACGGCCTCTCCTCCAAAGAGTTCGGCCCCGCCTGCGCACTGGCGGTGTTTGCCGAGCTGGCACAGGAGAACCCGCGCCCGCGCTTTACCGTCGGCATCTTCGATGACATCACAGGCCTCTCGCTACCGCTGCCCACGCTGGATTCGCAAAGCCCCATCCACAGCCAGCAACACAAGCTGGAAGCGCTCTTCTACGGTCTTGGCAGCGATGGCACCGTCTCGGCGGCCAAGAACAGCATCAAGATCCTCGGCAACCACACCGACCTCTATCCGCAGGGCTATTTCGTCTACGACTCCAAGAAGGCGGGCGGCCTCACCGTCTCTCACCTGCGGGTGGGCGAGCGGCCGCTGCAGTCGGCCTATCTGGTGGAAGAGGCCGACTTTATCGGCTGCCATCAGTGGCAGTTTGTCGACAAGTACCGGATGGCGGAGCGCTTGAAGGCGGGCGGCATCTTCCTGCTCAACACCCCCTACAGCGAAGCGGATATCTGGCAGCGCCTCCCCAGCGAGGTACAGCATGCCCTGCGCGAGAAAGAGGCGCGCTTCTACATCATCAACGCCGCCAAAATTGCCCGCGACTGCCAGCTCGGCAACCGCATCAATACCGTGATGCAGATGGCCTTCTTCCAGCTCAGCGCCATCATTCCCCCCGCAGAGGCGACCAGCCTGCTGAAGCAGGCCATCGCCACCAGCTATGGCAGCAAGGGACAAGCGCTGGTCGAACGCAACTGGCAGGCACTGGAGGCAACCTGCGCCGCTCTGACCC
>NZ_JBFODV010000288.1:0-25262 GCF_040908495.1 Aeromonas sp. R1-1
CGGGATGGGAAAAAATAACCAGAATGCGTTTCATGACCACATCACCCGAACAAAGCCTTGCGGTGCAAGGCGAGGTAAACAGAAAAGGGGAGTCTGGGGAGCTGCATCGTAAAGGTGCGCAGGAGAGCGACCTTATCAGGAAGCGCCATAGCCTGCCAACTCGGGGATCAGCTCCCGCAGCGCCGGATTGAGGGTCTGGTGGGCGGGATAGCAGAGCCCAATCCGGCGAAACATCCGCGGCCCGCTCACCGGCAGGGTACAGAGCCCCGCCTCATCCTCGACCAGCCCGTCCGGCAGAAAACTGATGCCGACCCCCGCCAGCACCAGCGCCATCACCAGCCCCTTGCTCTCGGCCTTGGCCACCAGATTGAGGGTAAGCCGGTCACAGGCCAGCAGGCCGATAGTCTGCTGATGGGCTTCGCAGGGCGGGCACTCAATAAAATCATAATGTTGCAGCTCGGCCAGCTCGATCCTTTCGCGACTGGCAAGGGGATGGTCGACCGGCACGCAGAGCACGTAATCCTCCTCCCACAGCGGCAGAAAGATCTCATCCTCCCGGCGCAAGGCATCCAGCGTCAAGCGGCAGTCGGCGGGTGTGGTGTAGTCGGAGAGGGTGAGATCCAGCTGCGGCAACACGCGCTGTACTTGCTGCAGCAGCCCGGCCACCCGGCGGCGGCTCAAGTCCGGCATGATGGCGATATTGAGCCTCGCACGCGTCGCTTTCTGGCGAAACAGCTCCGGCAGACGGCGCGCCTCCTCCACCAGCTTGACCGCGTGAGGATAGAGATAGTGGGCCGGATCTTTCGCCACCACCCCCTTCTTGCCCCGGACAAACAGGCTGTCACCGAGCGCCTCTTCCAGCTGGCGCAACCCCGCCGAGAGGGAGGGCTGGCTGACGTGGCAGCGCTCGGCCGCTGCCGTGATGTTCTTCTCTTCATAGATGGCGATGAAGAAACGCAGCAATCTCAAGTCCAGCATAAACCAACCATAGTTTTTTCAGATGATAACCAGCGGAAAACAATATTTATCACTTATAGATGCAGTGACTATAGTGATTGGGTTCCGTGCTGGCCAGCCACCTGTTTGCTCAAACCGACTCTTGAATCAGAAGGAAAGACCCATGTCCAAATCTCTCGTCGTGATCACCGGTGCCTCCGCCGGGATCGGTGCCGCCATCGCCCGTGCCTTCTCTGCCGCCGGTCATCCGCTGCTACTGCTGGCCCGCCGGGTCGAGCCGATGCAGGCGCTGAACCTGCCCGATACCCTCTGCATCGGGGTCGATGTGACCGATACCGCCGCCATGAAAGCCGCCGTCCAGCAGGCAGAAGCCAAATTTGGCCCGGTCGGCTGCATGGTCAACAACGCCGGCGTCATGCTGCTGGGTCAGGCCGATGTGCAGGATCCCGCCGAGTGGCAGCAGATGCTCAACATCAACGTGATGGGGGTACTGAACGGCGTCCACGCAGTGCTGGCAGGCATGAAGGAGCGCCGCAGCGGCACCATCATCAACATCAGCTCCATCGCCGGCCGCAAGACCTTCCCGAACCATGCTGCCTACTGCGCCACCAAGTTCGCCGTGCACGCCCTGACCGAAAACATCCGGGAAGAGGTGGCCGATGTCGGCGTGCGGATGGTGACCATTGCCCCGGGTGCGGTCGAGACCGAGCTGCTCAGCCATACCACTGACGAGAGCATCAAGGCCGGTTACCACGACTGGAAAGATCAGATGGGCGGCGTCATTGCGCCGGAAGTGATCGCCGATGCGGTGCTCTACGCCTGGAACCAGCCTGCCAACGTCTGCGTGCGCGAGATCGTGCTGGCGGCGACCCGTCAGCAACCTTAATCCTGGCTGACTGACACCATGGGGAGGGCTTGACCCTCCCCCGGGGCACAGGGTTACCATGTGCCCCTTATTTTTTCCGAGTCATTCCATGGTTCTCACCCGTCGCCAACTCGCTCACGCCCGTCGCTGGCTCCCCTTGTGGAGTCTGGTGCTGGTGTTGATGTCGTTTGGCAGCCGGGCCGCAACCGACCTCTGTACCCTGACTACCCACTGCAGCCAGAGCGAGCGCACCCTGGAAAAAGCGATGCCCTGCGGCAGCTTTACCACCGCCCTCTCGATGACACTGGTAGGCAGCGACAGCCTGACGGTCGCCGTACTGGAACCGGATACCCCCGACTTCGCCTCCCCCTCTCTCTTTATGCCGGACGCCCCGTGCGAGCGGCTCGAACGTCCCCCACGCACCCGGATCTGAATCGCATCCCGTATCGGGCATCTTTTCTTTCAATCTGAGGTGAGTGATGTACAAACCCCTGTTACTGGCCATGCTGGCCGGTACCGTCAGCTTTTCGGCCCTCGCGGCCGAGAAGATGACCGTCTACAAATCCAAATATTGTGGCTGCTGCCAAAGCTGGAACGAGCATATGGAGCAGAATGGCTTCGAACTGGAGGTCATCGAAACCGAACAGCTCGGCGCAGTGAAGCAGCAATACGGTATCGCGCCGGAACTGGCTTCTTGCCATACCGGTATCGTAAATGGCTATGTGATCGAGGGGCATGTACCGGCCGCCGATGTGCAGAAGCTGCTCAGGGAAAAACCGGCGATCCGTGGCCTGACCATTCCGGGCATGCCCCAGAGTGCGCCTGGCATGGATATTCCGGGCCATCCCTATGAGGTACTGAGTATCAGCAACGAGGGCGCGACCAACCGCTGGTCGAGCTACCCAGGCTGACGAAAACTGGTCATGAGAGGGCACTCCCATATCATGTGAGGCACACCTGAGCGGACTCTTGCCGCTCATGGCCAGAAAGAGGGCCGCTATCGCGAGATAGCGGCTTTTTTTGATTACATTTCCTGCAATAACAAGGGATTGCTTGCAACCACCGGCAACAAGGGGCAGATTTAACGCCAATTCATGGAGCCGATGCTCAGGTCTACCAACCCTTTCCAGCGCCAAGGATGCGACATGTTTACCTTTTCCCGAGGAGTTCTGCTGCTAGCCTTTCTGACAGTTCTCCCCCCCACTTATGCCAATGAAGAGCCCGCCATGCTGACAAGCGAACATCCAATCCAGCCGCCCGTGGCCGCCAAACATCCCCGCACTCTGAAAAAACACGGGGATACCCGCATCGACAACTACTACTGGCTGCGTGACGACGAGCGGCAGAAGCCCGAGGTGTTGGACTATCTCAAGGCCGAGAACGCCTATACCGAGGCCATCCTCAAGCCGACCCAGCCCCTGCGCGAACAGCTTTACAAAGAGATGGTCGCCCGCATCCCCCAGCAGGATGAGTCGGTACCCTATGTGAAGAATGGCTACCGCTACCAGACCCGCTATGAGCCGGGCAAGGAGTACGGGATCTACTCGCGCACCAAGCTCGGTGAAGAGCAGGCGAGTCTGCTGCTCGACAGCAACCTGCGGGCTGAAGGGCACGAGTTCTATGCCCTCGGCGCCCTTGAAGTGAGCCGCAACAACCGCTGGCTGGCGGTGGCGGAAGATTTCCTCTCCCGTCGTCAGTACCAGATCCAGTTCCTCGATCTGGAGAGCGGCCAGTGGGCCACCGATAAACTGGAAAATACCTCCGGCAATCTGGTGTGGGCCAACGACAACAAGACCGTCTTCTATGTGCGCAAGCACCCGCAGACCCTGCTGCCCTATCAGGTCTATCGCCATACGCTAGGGACGGATCCGGCCACGGACAAGCTGGTCTACGAGGAGAAGGATGACTCCTTCTACATCAGCCTCTACGCCACCACCTCGGAAGATTTCATCGTCATCGCCCTCTCCAGCACCACCACCGGCGAAGCACGGCTGATCGATGCCAACCAGCCGGAGCACGCCCCACGCCTGTTCCTGCCCCGTCAGGTGGATCACGAATACAGCCTGGATCACTACCGCGGCCGCTTCTATGTGCGCTCCAACAAGGATGGCAAGAACTTCGGCCTCTACGAGACCAAAGAGAGCCCGGTCGATCGCTGGAAGGCGGTGATCGCCCCCAATCCGGACGTGCTGCTGGAGAGCTACGCCCTGTTCAAGGATTGGCTGGTACTGGAGGAGCGCAACAAGGGGCTGACCCGACTGCGCCAGATCAACTGGCAGAGCGGTGACGAGAAGGAGATCGCCTTCGACGATCCCGCCTATGTCACCTGGCTCGCCTACAACCCGGAGCCGGATACCAGCGCCCTGCGCTATGGCTACTCCTCCATGACCACCCCCGCCTCTACCTATGAGCTGGATATGGCGAGCGGCAAGCGCACCCTGCTCAAGCAGCAGCCGGTGGCCGGCTTCAAGGCCGACCAGTACGCCAGCGAGCGACTCTGGGTGACTGCCCGCGACGGCGTATCGGTGCCGGTGTCGCTGGTCTATCGCAAGGACAAGTTCAAGAAAGAGCAGGCCGATGCGCCCAAGAATCCGCTGCTGGTCTATGGCTATGGCTCCTACGGCGCCAGCATGGATCCCGACTTCAGCAGCTCGCGCCTGAGCCTGCTCGATCGCGGCTTCGTCTACGCCATCGCCCATATCCGGGGTGGTGAAGAGCTGGGCCGTCACTGGTACGAAGATGGCAAACTGCTGAAAAAGCAGAACACCTTCAATGACTTTATCGATGTCACCAAGGCGCTGGTAGAGCAAGGCTACGGTGCCAAAGATCAGGTCTACGCCATGGGCGGCAGCGCCGGCGGCCTGTTGATGGGGGCGGTCATCAATCAGGCGCCCGAACTCTATCGCGGCGTGGTGGCGCAGGTGCCGTTTGTCGATGTGGTCACCACCATGCTGGACGAGTCGATCCCCCTCACCACCGGGGAGTATGACGAGTGGGGCAACCCGAACCAGAAGCGCTACTACGACTACATGAAGAGCTACAGCCCCTACGATCAGGTGAAGGCGCAAGCCTACCCCAACCTGCTGGTCACCACCGGGCTGCACGACTCGCAAGTGCAGTATTGGGAGCCCGCCAAGTGGGTCGCCAAGCTGCGCGATCTGAAAACGGATGATAACAAGTTGTTACTGAACACCGACATGGACGCCGGCCACGGCGGCAAGTCGGGCCGCTTCAAAGCCTACGAGGATATCGCGCTGGAATACGCCTTTCTCCTGGATCTGGCCACCCCGGCCAACTGATCTCTCATGACTCCGGCCCTTGTCATTCAAGGGCCGCATAAGAATCCTCTCGTAGTTTTTCCCTCTTCCATTTCCCTCCATATCAAATTAATCTTCGGCAAGAAAATGAATGATCGAGGTCATGTTTCTCAAGATTTAACTCCGCTATTTTGCCATTTCGTTTGATTTATGTTGGGTGAATGTGCTTAATCGGAGTGCTTGCAACTTTTTATTTGGCCCCTCAGGGGCCAATTTATCTTCGACCGACAGGAGGTCGGTAGCCTCACCACAGGATGAGGGTGACTGCCGGAAAGGGGGTGATCAACTCCCCCGCTTTCGCGCAACGAGAAGAGCGGGCAAGCCCGGCGCAGAACGGGACTGCCATCAATTTATCCGGGGATCGGATAAACAAAATCAAAGAAAAGGGAGAAAAAATGAAAGGATTAACTTTGGCATGCGCCCTGTCGGCGGCTCTGGTCGGTGTTTCATTCGGTGGTCCGGTACAAGCGCAGGAGCGCTTCGTGACCATAGGCACCGGCGGTCAGACCGGCGTCTACTATGTCGCTGGCCAGTCCATCTGCCGCTTCCTCAATCGCGGCGCCGCCGATCACCAGATCAAGTGCAACGCCCCGGCCAGTGGCGGCGGTGTTGCCAACGTCAACGGCATCCGCAGCGGTGAATTCAACTTCGGCATCATGCAATCCGACCACCAGTTCAAGGCGATGAAGGGGCTGCCACCGTTCCAGGCCGAAGGGGCCATGGACGATATGCGCGCCGTCTTCTCCCTGCAGAGCGAGGTGTTCACCATCCTGGCTCGCCGCGATGCCAAAATCGCCAGCTTCGACGACCTGAAGGGCAAGCGCGTCAACATCGGCAACCCGGGCTCCGGCCAGCGTGACACCATGGAAGAGATCATGGCGGTCAAAGGCTGGAAGAAGGGTGACTTCGGTCTGGTCTCCGAGCTGAAACCGGCCGAACAGGCTTCCGCCCTCGGTGACAACAACATCGACGCCATGAGCTACTTCGTCGGTCACCCGAACGGTGCCATTCAGGAAGCCTCCACCACCACAGATGCAGTACTGGTCCCTGTGACCGGCGCCGACATCGACAAGCTGCTGGCCGAGAAGAGCTACTACAGCAAGGCCGAGATCCCGGGCGGCATCTACAAGGGCAGCGACAAGCCGACTCCCTCCATCGGTGGCAAAGCGGTGCTCTCCACCAGCGCCAAAACCGATCCGGAAGTGGTCTATCAGCTGGTCAAGTCGGTGTTCGACAACCTGGATCGCTTCAAGCGCCTGCACCCTGCCTTTGCCGACCTGAAAGAGGCCGACATGATCAAGGTGGGTCTCTCTGCACCGCTGCATGAAGGGGCTGCCCGCTACTACAAAGAGCGCGGCTGGCTCTGATTGAAGGCCCCGGGGCCTTTGTCACTCTCTTCGACACCCGTCTGCCGCCTGATTGCGGGGGCGGGTGTCGCTCTTGTTGTACTCGTTGGCACAAGTTAACCCTATGCAAGATAAACAACTCTCTACCGAGGAACTGATCGCCCAGGATGTGGGCGCTCGCCTGCCGCTGGGCCCGCTGGGCTGGATCATCACCACGCTGGCACTGGCCTGGTCGCTGTTCCAGCTCTGGATCGCCTCGCCACTCCCCTTCATGGTGGGGTTTGGCGTACTCAATGACACCGAAACCCGCTCCATTCACCTCACCTTTGCCCTGTTGCTCGCTTTTCTGGTGTTCCCTGCATTTCGTTCCTCGCCGCGGGATCGGGTTCCCCTCGGTGATATCGCCCTCGGTCTGATCGCTGCAGGCGCCGCGTCTTACCTGTTCGTGATGTATGAAGCACTGGCGCTGCGCCCCGGCACCCTCACCACCGCCGATCTGGTGACCGCCTGCATCGGCATTCCGCTGCTGCTGGAAGCGGCGCGCCGCGCCCTGGGGCCGGCACTGGCGGTCATCGCCATCGTCTTTCTGATCTACAGCCTGGCGGGCCCCTGGATGCCGGGACTGCTGGCACACCGCGGAGTAGGCTTTACCGCACTGGCCAACCACCAGTGGATCACCACCGAAGGGGTGTTCGGCATCGCCCTTGGCGTCTCCACCAGCTTCGTGTTCCTGTTCGTGCTGTTCGGCGCTCTGCTGGAGCGGGCCGGTGCCGGTCACTACTTTATCCAGCTCGCCTTCAGCCTGCTCGGTCACCTGCGCGGCGGCCCGGCCAAGGCGGCAGTGGTCGCCTCCGGCCTGACCGGTCTGATTTCCGGCTCGTCAATTGCCAACGTGGTGACCACCGGCACCTTCACCATCCCGATGATGAAGAAGGTGGGCTTCAGTTCAGAGAAAGCGGGGGCGGTGGAAGTGGCCTCTTCGGTCAACGGCCAGATCATGCCACCCGTGATGGGGGCTGCGGCTTTCCTGATGGTCGAATACGTGGGTATCCCCTATGTGGAGATCATCAAGCACGCCTTCCTGCCTGCCGCCATCTCCTACATAGCGCTGCTCTACATCGTCCATCTGGAGGCGCTGAAACTGGGCATGCAGCCCATCGGCAACCATCAACCCAAACCCTGGCTGCGTCGCCTGACCGGTTTTGCCTTTGGCGCGGCCCTCATCAGCGGCCTGTCGCTGGCGGTCTACTATGGCCTCGGCTGGCTCAAACCTGCACTGGGTGACTACGCCCTGCCGGGGATCTCGGTACTGCTGGCTGCCACCTATGTGGCCCTGTTGAAGATCGCCGCCAGCAATGAACCGCTGCCTGCCGAAGATCCCGACAAGCCGCTCACCGAGCTGCCCAACACCCGCGCCGTGCTGCTCTCCGGCCTGCACTTCCTGCTGCCGGTGGTGGTACTGGTGTGGTGCCTGATGGTGGAACGCCTCTCGCCGGGGCTGTCGGCCTTCTGGGGTACAGTGATGCTGGTGATCATCCTGCTGACCCAGCGCCCGCTGCTCAACTGGCTGCGCAAGGACGGCAAGCACGACTACGGCACCGTCGCTGACGGCGTGGTGGATCTGCGGGAAGGGCTGGTTGCCGGTGCCCGCAACATGATCGGTATCGGCATTGCCACCGCCACCGCGGGGATTATCGTGGGTGCGGTCTCCCAGACCGGGGTTGGTCTGGTGCTGGCGGATCTGGTGGAGTTCCTCTCCATGGGCAACCTGCTGCTGATGCTGCTGCTCACCGCCCTGCTGAGCCTGATCCTTGGCATGGGGCTGCCCACCACTGCCAACTACATCGTCGTCTCCAGTCTGCTGGCACCGGTGGTCGTGACGCTGGGGCAGCAAAACGGTCTGATCGTGCCGCTGATCGCGGTGCACCTGTTCGTCTTCTACTTCGGCATCATGGCGGATGTGACGCCGCCGGTGGGGCTGGCCTCCTTCGCGGCTGCGGCTGTCTCAAAGGGCGATCCCATCAAGACCGGGATCACGGCGTTTTACTACAGCCTGCGTACCGCGGCGCTGCCGTTTCTGTTTATCTTCAACACCGATCTGCTGCTGATCGACGTGGACTTCGCCCACGGGGTGCTGATCTTCATCGTGGCGACCATCGCCATGCTGATCTTCGCCGCCGCCACCCAGGGCTGGTTCCTGGTGAAGAGCCGCTGGTACGAGAGCGTGCTGCTGTTGCTGGTCGCCTTTACCCTGTTCCGCCCGGGTTTCTGGATGGACATGGTGCACGACCCCTATCGCGAGACCCCGCCTGCCCAGCTGGCCCAAACCATGGGTGAAGTGGAGGCGGAGAGCACCCTGCGGCTGCGGATCCTCGGTGAAGATGCCGTAGGCAAGCCACGCAAGTTTACCCTGCTGGTCGCCGTACCGGATGGGGCAAATGGCGAAGAGCGGCTGGCCAATCTGGGGCTGAGCCTCTATGAGCAGGATGGCAAGACGCTGATCGACAACGTCGCCTTTGGCAGCCCGGCCGCCACCATGGGGCTGGAGTTCGATCAGGAGATCCTCACCGTCAAGGCGCCGACCGAGCGCTGGACCAAGGAGTGGATGTGGATCCCGGGCTTCCTGCTGTTCGGGGCGATCGTCTGGCTGCAGCGTCGCCGCAGCGTCAAGGCCGGCTAACCCACTGGGCAGATGAGACCGAGGGCCGCTATTGCGGCCCTCTTTTTATTGCCTTGCACTCTGCGGCTCTTGTGATGAGCAACAGTCATGGAAAAAGGTAAACGGTGGCGAGCGGCCAAAAAAGTGGGGTGACATGTCCATGTCACCCCCTCGCAAATAGCATGTTCCATATTGGAGTCCGACCGCGCCGGGTCTCTGTTTCACTTTCCGATAGTTCGCGACCCATCTGAAGTGAGCGCCAATTGCAGCAATCCAACTGGCCAGCTACCCGTTACAACCTTCGTCCACACGGCAGACAAGCCGCCGTGTTTGTCCTTGCAACTGAAATATTACGCATAAAAACAAAATAAAAAACGTTTTTATGCTAATTCCATTCACATCAGAGTACAAAAAACAGCCTTATCATCACCGCTAAATTGTTATAAAACAGTAAGATATATTCATGCATGGTTATTCACCCGCAAGGGGCATCAGCAATGGCTTACAAGGCTTTGCGAGATCTCGCACAAAAAATGGCCACCTCACAGCCAACGCCGCAATGGCAACCAGTCGCTCAGGCGGGCCACCAGCCGCCTTGACCACCCCTCGGGTTTGCGCGGCGATCCACCCGCCTGCTCCTGCCAGCGAGCCAGCCACGTTCGCAGCGCCTCGCAGATCGGCGGGCAGTTCAGATGCAGCATCAGCTCGGTATTGAGAAACAGCGAGCGGGGATCGAGGTTGAGGCTGCCAAACAGCGCCCGCTCCTCCCCCAGCAGGATCAGCTTGGCGTGCAGGCTGCCGTGGCCGTGATCAAACTCGGCGACCCGGATCCCGCGACGCAGCAACCAGCCGAGATAGCGTTGGTAGGCGCCATAGACCAGCGGCACATCGGTGCTGGCCAGCGAGTTGGTGAGAATGTCGATGGCGACCCCCTGCTGGCGCAGCCGCGCCAGACGGTGCCGGAACCCGCGAGTAAGGATGAGGTAAGGGGTCACCAACCCCAGCGAGCCAGGATTGTCTGCCAGCTGGCGCCACAGCTGACGGGCGGTAGTGGGGCGGGAGATCAACCCCTTGCCGGGACGATCGAACCACACCTCGGCCCGCCCCTCATGCCATTGCAGCGGCACATCGCTCTCGTCAAACAGCGCCGCGGGCAGATCGTAGACCGTGGCCACCGCCGGATCCGTCATGGTGAACAGGAAGTCGTTGACCACCTCTATTTCGGCGGGCAGCAGCTCGCGGCGCAACAGATGGCGGATGGGGTGACTCCAGCGGCTGTGCCAGAACTGCTCGAACCCCTGCACCATCTGCTGGCACAGTCCCCCCTGACAGGCGAGATCGAGATCCACGAAGGGGGCTTGCGGATCCAGACCGAAGTAGCGATCACCGATGTTGCGCCCGCCGATCAGCGCCAGCTTGCCATCCACCAGCAGCAGCTTGTTGTGCATCCGGTGGTTGATGCGGCGAAAGCTGAGCAGCCCCTCCAGCAGCAGTGCCAGCGGGCGCCAGCCCCGCAGCCAGAAGGGGTTGAACAGCCGAACCTCGATCCCCGGGTAGTGAGCCACCATCTCCAGAAAGCGGTTGTCACCGGCATAGAGATCATCCACCAGCAGCTGCACCTTGACGCCACGCCGGGCGGCGTGAAGCAGCTCGCTCAGCAGCAGCTTGCCGCTGCTGTCCTCCTCCCAGCTGTAGTACTGCGCCTGGATCCGCTCGCGGGCATGGCGGATCCAGTGACAACGCACCTTGAGCGCCAGCTGGGGATCGTCGATCAGGGCAAAGGATCCGGGGATCATGGTGTCATCCTGCTGTCATGGCCGGGTGTCATAACGCTGGCGAGCCTCTTCACATATTCAAAAGGAGTTGCTGATGGAACTGCATGATACCCCGATGTTGCGCTATCTGGGCCAGCTCAGCCAGCCAGATCTCATCCCGGCCACCGGCCCTGCTCACTGGTTTTTGCAACACAGGGACGGTGGCTGGCAATTGCCGACCGTGCAGGCGACCCTGCCGGTCAACCGGCTCAGGGCTGAGCCGCTTCGATAGCGGCAGCCTTGCCCTCAATCTGGGGCAGGCTGAAACGATAGGCCACGTAGTACTTGTAGATGGTGCCGACATAGTTGATCGGCCCCTGTCCGACTTCGTTGGCCACCAGCTGATCCACGTTACCGAACCAGACGTTGGGATCGAGCCCCAGCTTCTCCGCCTTGCCTCGCAGCGCCTGCACCCGGTTCGGCCCGGCGTTGTAGGCGGCGAGGGCAAACAGGTGGCGGTTGAGTCGATCCAGCTTGGGATCATTGAAGTAGGTATCGAGGATCAACCGCATGTAGCGACAGGCGGCCTCCACATTTCCCTCCAGCGTGGTGAGTCTGGCGCCGTTGATGCCGACCTCCCGCCCTGTGCTGGGCAGCAGCTGCATGAGGCCCACGGCCCCCTTGGGCGAGCGCGCCTTGGGATTGAGGCCGGACTCCTTGTAGCCAAGCGCCGCCAGCATCAACCAGTCGAGATCGTATTGATTGGCGTACTTCTCCAGCACCTTGCGAATGGTCGCGAGGCGCCCCATGGGATCCGGCGCCAGGATATTGCTCATCTGATCGCTGCGAACCAGCAACCGGCGCAGGGTCATGTCGCTGTAAAGGCTGTTGCGGCTGACACTCGCCAGATAGCCATTGACCGCCTTGAGCAGCTCGGGGCTGTTCTTGCGCAGCGCCCAGGCGCTGGTGCCATTGCTGCGCAGGGGGATCAACTTGTGGGCCTTGAGGCCGGAGATCATGCCACCCAACCAGATCCGCCCCTTGTAGCTGTCAGTCACCGTCAGGGGAATAATGCCGGCGGCCACCATCTCCAGCAGATCGCCATCCTGCAGGTATTCGGGCACCGTTTCGATATAGACGGGGGGCAACCCCAGCTCGCGAAACAGCCAGTTGAGCTGGCGCAGACTCTCGTAGTAGCTGGAGCTGGCGCGCACCCAGACCCGTCTGCCGGAGAGCTGGGTAATGCGGCTGAAGGCGGGCAGGCTCTGCTGGCTCACCACCCACTCCTCTATGGATGAAATGAGCGGCCGGGAGAAGGCCACCTGTTCACGCCGGGTCGGGGTCACCGTCATGGTTGCCGCCACCAGATCGCCACGCCCCTCGGTCAGATAGTCCAGCAGCTTGTCCTGACGCACCGGGATGTAGACCACCTTGAGTTTGACCTTCTCTTTGGCGAGATAGGTCTTGTTCAGCCAGCGTTCGAACCCTTGCAGCTGATTGACCAGAATGCCGTACTGGGCGCCGCGATCGAGAAAATAGAAGCCGCGCTCATAGACCACCAGAGCCCTGAGTTCGCGCTTTTGCAGAATGCTTTCGAGATCCCCGGGTTGGGGCAGACGCTGTGGCTTGAGTTCAGCCGCCAGCAGGGGAAAACAGCAGAGGGCCAGCAGCGCCCAGATCCAGCGTCGCATCACGATGGCTGCCCCTGTGATGACGTCACACCTGCTGCCTGTTGGCAGCACGGATCACGATAGAGGGTGGGATTGGGGGCAGAGATCCATCGCTGCGTCATGATGTTTGCGCCTTCTGTTGGCCGACTCGCGCCGGGCAAAAACGTCTGTGGGATAGAGTAACTATAGAACGCCGACCCACAGCAGAAGGGTCAACACGGCAGGCAAACCTGCCGCGTTATCAGACAACTCAGATAGAGCGGGCCCGCATTTCGAAAATCAGTTTTTCGGCGGTGCAGGTGAATTGCAGGCGGGCTTTCAGGATCACGCCATTGGCGCCCTGAGTCAGTTCGCTGCTCACTTGAGCTTCGGCAGTGACCTGTTTGGCCAGAGCTTCATAGGCAGCCAGCTTGGCGCGGGCATCCGCCTCGGCAGCGGCTTCAATAACCAGATCCATCACATCGTCGCCTTCGCCGATGATGGTGCCGATCTCGGCAAAACAGCCACAGCTGTCACAGGTTTCGTTCAGTTCAACTTTCTCGTCTACAGACATTTTCTACTCCTACTGCTTATTTCGGATGATTTGCGTCGTCCCGCATCGCCTTGCGAAAATCTTTGATGGCGGTACCCAGATCCTCACCTGCACTGGCAAGACGCTTGCTGCCGAAGACCAGCACAACGACCAGCAAGAGGATCAGCATATGCCAGATATGAATTCCACCGAGTCCCATAGGGATACTCCCTCACAAAGAGATATCTGTTACTTGTATCAAAATAGAGCGAAGGGATTGTTGGGCAAAATCAAGGCAGGTGCAAGTGAGCAAATAAATCATAGCCAAAAAATAGGGCGACCCTGAGGTCGCCATATTGATTGTGCTACATGTCCCCTCAACCGCTACATCCTGTACCAGTGGTTCATGCGAACCTGAGACCATTCGAGGATAAGATCGCCAAGATATGAAAACAAATGGTATAAATTCATCTTAGAATTGAAGAGGATTCATATCATGCTGCTGGAACAACTGGGTCGCATCGACCTCAATTTGCTGATTATCCTGCAGGTACTGCTAGAAGAGCGCAACGGCAGCAAGGCGGCACGCCGCCTTCATCTGAGCCAGTCCGCCGTCAGCAAAGCCCTCGGCCGTCTGCGCGATACCTTCAATGATCCCCTCTTCATCCGCTCCGCCTACGGGCTGGAACCCACCGGCCGCGCCCTTGCGCTGCAACAGCAGTTGCAACCCATCCTGCTGTCGCTGGATAACCTGATCCAGCCGCCCGAGTTCGACCCCGCCAGCTCGGAGCGAGAGTTCGTCATCGCCAGCATGGACAGCGCCTTTACCCTGTTTGCCCCACTCTACCTGAGCGAGCTGAAGCGGCAGGCACCAAGGATCCGCTTGCGTTACGAGGAGTGGACCGAGAACAGTCTGACCGAGATGAGTCAGGGACAGGTGGACATCGCCTTCGCGGTGCGAGAGAACTGCATCAGCTCCGATTATCGGCTCGATACCCTGCCCGACAGCATCTGTCAGCGAGTGCTGGCGGTCGATGATCTCACCTGTCTGGTGCAACAGCACCACCCCGCGCTGCGGGAGCCCAACTGGAATCTGGAGCACTACCTCAGCTATCCCCATGTGCAGACTTACTGCGAGGGGCGGGACCGCTGGATGCTGGATCACAAGCTGGCGGAGCAGGATCTCTACCGACGTATCGAGGCAACCGTGCCCTCCTTCGAGGCGGCGCTGCGGATGGGGATGCACTCCGACATGATAGTGACGCTATCCCGGCTCTACGCCCGCCACGCCACCCAGGTCTATCCGCTGTTGCAGCTGCCGCTGCCCATCGGGTTGGACAGCATCTCCCATCTGCTCATCTGGCATCAGCGTCACAGCGAGGATCCGGGCCACCGCTGGCTGCGGGAATTGCTGCTCTCCCTCATCATGAGCAAACTGGAACCCGCTGCGACCACTCACGGGTGACGGCACGCCTTCTCGGCGGCACAAAAAACGGGGCTCTGCGTAGCCCCGTTTCATTCACTTCAAGATGTAAACCTCTCAGCCCTGACCGGTCACCGCCAGATAGTGATGTACCCCGTCCAGCAACATCTGGACCGAGATCATCACCAGCAGCATGCCCATCAGTCGTTCCACAGCAGTGAGTCCCCGCTCACCCAGCAGCTTGTTGAATACCTCGTAGAACATCAGGATCACCGCGCTGGCGGCCCAGGCCATAAAGAGCGCCAGCGACCAGTCCACCATCCGGCTGGGCTCCTGATTGGCCAGCAGCATCAAAGAGGCGAGGATCGAGGGGCCGGCAATCATCGGGATCGCCATCGGCACCAGGAAGGGCTCCTCGCCCGCCGCCAGCCCGGTCACGCCCCCCTCACTCGGGAAGATCATCTTGATGGCGATCAGGAACAGGATAATGCCCCCCGCAATGCTGACCGCCTCCTGCCGCAGGTTGAGGAAGCCGAGGATCTGCTGACCGACGAACAGGAACAGCATCATGATGGCCAGCGAGAAGAGCAGCTCGCGCACCATCACCTTGCGACGTCGCTTGGGATCGATATGACGCAGGATAGAGAGGAAGACCGGCAGGTTGCCCAGCGGGTCCATGATCAGAAACAGCATGACTGCGGCAGAAAAAGTATCCATACAACGCCCGGGCTACGCCCTGAATAGGGAAAAGAGAGGGGGCGAAATATAGCAAAGGGCGAAGAATTGAGCGAGCGCCATGATGCGCTCGCAGCGGGATTAACCGTGGTTGCAGATCTTGTCGGCGCGGGTCTGGAAACCCTCGGCCGAGTCGATGAATTTGCCGCGGGCAGCCAGAAAGTCGATCAGCTCTTCCGCATCCATCTCGCTGGCGCTGCAGGTATGAAAACGGGCCTCGGCACCGAACCGTTCAGCCATCGCCTGTTTCAGGCTGACACGGGTAAATTGCCCCCCTTGTGTCAACATCATCTCCATCACTTCATGACCATGAACCGATTGCGACATCTCTCACCTCAATAATGAACATATTTAATGCCAATTAAATATCTCCACGCCCAGAGGGATCTTGATATAGGCCAATAAATTGCGCATTTCCTGGTCAGGGGAGTGGTCACCGCCACCGCTTTGTCGATAATGTGGCAACCCGCGTCAGGGATCGCTACACTGGCGCCCCTTTTTGGCCATCGCAGACAATGTATAAGGATATTGGCGTCATGCTGTTCCATGGAGAGGCTCTCAAGCCCTGGCAGATCTGGACCCGCCGACCACTCTGGCTCAAGACCCTGATCGGCATGCTGACAGGGGTGGGTCTGGGCGTCGGCTTTGAAGAGCAAGCCCTGTTGCTCAAGCCCCTTGGCGTCCTGTTCGTCAACACCATCCAGATGCTGATGGTGCCCCTCATTTTCTGCTCGGTCATCGCCGGTCTCACCTCGCTGCTCAAGGGCAAGGCCCTCGATCGCATCGGCAGCAAGGCGATCTGCCTCTACTTCTGTTCGACCGCCATCGCCATCTGCATCGGCCTGATGATGGGCTGGCTGCTGGAACCCGGCATGGGTGCCGACATGGGCCCCTATGAGCGGGTCGGTATGTCGGAACCACCCACCCTGGCCAGCGTGCTGAGCCATCTGGTGCCGAGCAACCCGGTACAGGCGATGGTGGATGGCAAGATCCTGCAAGTGATCGTCTTTGCGGTGGCGCTGGCGGTCGCCCTCAACGCCAGCGGTCGCCGTGGCCGCCCCGCCATCCTCTTCTTCACCTCGCTGGCCGAGGGGATGTTCAAGCTGACCCAGATGGTGATGGCGCTCGCGCCTTACGGTGTCTGCGCCCTGATGGCCTGGATGACCGGCAAGTACGGTCTCGATCTGCTGCTGCCGCTGCTCAAGGTGATCGGCGCCGTCTATCTCGGCTGCCTGCTGCACGTGCTCGGGGTCTACAGCACCCTGCTGCTCCTGCTGGCACGGCTCAATCCGCTGCACTACTTCAAGAGCATCGTTGACGCTCAGGCGGTGGCCTTCACCAGCAGCTCCAGCAACTCCACCCTACCCATCAGTCTGGCCTGCGCCGAGAAGCGGCTGGGAGTCTCCCCCGCCATCACCGCCAAGGTGCTGCCCATCGGCGCCACCATCAACATGGATGGTACAGCCCTCTATCAGGGAGTGACTGCGCTGTTTGTAGCTCAGGCATTCGGGGTGGATCTGCACATGGTCGATTATCTGACCATCATCAGCATCGCCACCCTGGCCAGTATCGGTACGGCAGGTACCCCTGGCACCGGGTTGATGCTGCTGACCCTGACCCTGACGGCGGTGGGCTTGCCGCTGGAAGGGGTGGCACTGATTGCAGGCATTGACCGGATCCTCGACATGGCGCGCACCACGGTCAATGTATCGGGGGATATTCTGGTATCGGTACTGATCGCCCGCAGCGAAAACGAGCTGGATCTGGCGACCTATCACGATGCCAGCGCAGGGGAAGATATCGAGTTCCCGCCGCGCTAGCGGAAGAAAGCTCAGCTGTCGTGGGGATCGTGGTGACAGCGCCAGCAGACGTCGAAGTTGGCGCCGTTCTCCTCCCCGCACTGACCGCACAGCCAGCCGTTACCCTGACGCTGCTGGTAACGCTCGATGACCCGTCCTGCCTTGCTGCGATCCTCGGCCCGCACCATCAGGGTCACCTGCAACATGTCGACCGGCAGCTCGCCAAGGGCGCCAGACAGCCCCTCGCCATTGAGGCGCACCAGCACCCCTTCCGCCTCCAGCGCCCCTTTCAACGCGTGCGCCTCCAGGGTGTGTGAGGCGCGATAGAGATTGATCCAGTTATCCATAGCTCCCCCTTACAACAACTTGTCGATGCCAAACTCGGCGCCGTTCTCAATCATGAAATCGATGAATGCCCGCAACTTGCGCGGCATCAGTTGCCGCTCCGGAAACAGCAAATAAATCGGCACCCTGGGTTGCTGCCACTCTGGCAGCAGGATCACCAGCTCGCCGCTGGCCAGCTCATCCTGACAGAGCATAGCGGGTAACGAAGCCAACCCCAGCCCCGCCTTCGCCGCCTCCCGGGCACAGGTAATATTATTGACCCGAAAACGGGATGGGGGGTCAACCAGCACCTCTCTGCCATCCAGCTCGAAACACCAGTGAGAGGCGAGAAACCCGCTGCTCACCGTCACCCGCTCGTGGTTGGCCAGATCCTCCGGCCGCTCGATGACCGGGCTGCGGGCCAGATAGTCCGGGCTGGCACAGAGCAGCCTTCCGGTGCTCCAGAGTCGGCGCGCCGCCAGATTGGAGTCGCTCATGTCGCCAATCCGCACCACCGCATCCAGCCCTTCGCTGATGGGATCTACCACCCGGTTGGTCAGCTCCAGCTCCACCTGCAGGGCGGGATAGGCCTGCAAAAACTTGGCGACCAAGCGCCCGACCACCAGTTGCCCCGTCTCGATGGGCACCGCCAGTTTGAGAGTGCCGGTCACCTCCTGCTGGCTGGCGCTCAGCATCAGCTCGGCTTCGGTCAGGGCATCGACCGCCTTGCTACAGTGCAGGTAGTACTTCTCCCCCTCCTCGGTCAAAGTGAGCTGACGAGTGGAGCGATAGAGCAGACGCACTCCGAGCCGCTGTTCCAGTTCAGCGATGCGGCGGCTGACCATCGCCTTGGTCATTCCCAGCTCGCGGGCGGCCCCCGTAAACGAGCCCTTATCGACGATACGCACCAGAATTAACGCGGCATTGAGATCCATTGTTGCACCAGTGAAACTGTATATCTCGTGAACCAATACTAATCGAAACAGTTGACCAGTGTTAGCCTGCGCCCCTTAAGTTCAGGAATCACAAAAATGAGTCAACACAAAAAAATTCCCCTGCTGGCAGCCATGATATTGGCTCTGCTCGGTCTGCTGTTCGCCGGTTACTGGTATCTTCACGGCCGCTATTTTGAAAGCACCGACAACGCCTATCTGCAAAGTGAAGTGACCGGGATCAGCTCCAAGCTGCCCGGCTATATCCGCAAAGTGCTGGTCACCGACAACCAGCCGGTCAAAGCGGGCCAACTGATCGCCCGTCTCGATGATCGCGAATACAAAACCAGGGTCGCGGAGGCCGAAGCCGACCTGCGCCTCAATCAGGCGACGGCCGAAAATCTGGCCGCCACCCGCACCCAACAACTGAGCCTGATCCAGCAGGCCGAGGCCAAGGTCGCCTCCGCCAACGCCGAACAGCTGCGCGCCAGCCAGCAGGTCAACCGGATCAGTCAGCTCAACCAGCGCCACTACAGCTCGCAAGACAGTCTGGACGAGGTGCGTGCCGGCCTGCAGGTCAATCAGGCGCAAGCCCGGGAGGCCCAAGCCGCCCTGCAGGCGGCACGTGAACGACTGCTGGTACTGGATGCCGAGCGCAAACAGAATCTGGCCAAGCTGGCATTGAGCGAAGCACAACTGGAGCAGGCCAAGCTGGAGCTCGGCTACACCGAACTGCGGGCACCGGCCGACGGCATCATCGGCAAGCGCAGCCTGCGGGAAGGGCTCTACGTCCAGTCCGGTATGCAGGTCGCCAGCCTGGTGCCGCTACAGCAGGTGTGGGTCGAGGCCAACTTCAAGGAGACCCAGCTCGCCCATATGCAGCCGGGCCAGAAGGTCGAAGTGGTACTCGATGCCTACCCGGATCAACCGGTCGAGGGGATCATCGACAGCCTGGCCCCGGCCACCGGTGCCAAGTTCGCCCTGCTGCCACCGGAGAATGCTACCGGCAACTTCACCAAAATCGTGCAGCGGGTACCGGTGAAGATCCGCATCCCCGAGCCGGGACCGCTGGCAGGCAAGCTGCTGCCGGGTCTCTCCACCGAAGTGATCGTGGATACCCGCACTCCTGAGCCCGTGGTGGCTGCCAACTGATGGAACCCATTCCACGTCGCAACTGGATCGCGGTCATGGGGGGGCTTATCGGCGCCTTCATGGCCATCCTCGATATCCAGATCACCAATGCCTCCCTGAAGGACATTCAGGGGGCCCTGTCGGCCACCCTGAGCGAGAGCTCCTGGATCTCCACCTCCTATCTGGTGGCGGAGATGATCGCCATCCCCCTGAGCGGCTGGTTGAGCCGGGGGCTGAGTGTGCGCCGCTACCTGCTGTGGACCACCGGCGCCTTTATCGCTGCCTCCGTGCTCTGCTCGTTCAGCTGGAACCTCACCAGCATGATCGTCTTCCGGGCGCTGCAAGGCTTCACCGGCGGGGCGCTGATCCCGATGGCCTTTTCCCTCATCGTCACCCTGCTGCCGCTACAGAAGCGGGCCACCGGCATGGCGCTGTTCGGCCTCTGCGCCACCTTCGCCCCCGCCATCGGCCCGACCCTCGGCGGCTGGCTCACCGAGCAGATGTCGTGGCACTACATCTTCTATCTCAACGTGCCGCCAGGATTGCTGGTGATGGCCATGCTGGCCCACGGGCTGGATAAAAAACCGGTGGACTGGGCCGTGATCAAGCGGGTAGACCTCATCGGGATTGTCACCATGGCGCTCGGCCTCGGCTTGCTGGAGGTGGTACTGGAAGAGGGCAACCGGGAGGACTGGTTCGGCTCAAGCTTCATCGTGCGACTGGCGGTCATCTCGGCGGTGGCGTTGGTGTTCTTTGTCATCAGCCAGCTGATCCGCCGTCACCCGCTGGTCAATCTGCGGCTGCTGCACAACCCGCGCTTTGCCCTCGCCTGTTTTGCCTACCTGATCCTCGGCATGGCGCTGATGGGATCTATCTATGTGCTGCCGCTCTATATGACCCAGATCCACAACTACAACGCGCTGGAAATCGGCGAAGTCCTGATGTGGATGGGACTACCGCAACTGCTGGTGTTGCCGCTGGTGCCCAAACTGACCCACAAGATAGACCCGCGCTATCTGGTGAGCTTCGGCTTCCTGATCTTCGCCGTCAGCTGCTTTATGAACGTCAACATGAGTGCCGACTACGCCGGGCCGCAGCTGATCCATTCGCTCATCGTGCGAGCGCTGGGACAGCCCTTCATCATGGTGCCGCTCTCCCTGGTCGCCACCGCCAGCCTGAGCCACGACGAGATCCCCTCCTCCTCGACCCTGCTCAACGTGCTGCGCAACCTCGGTGGTGCGTTCGGTATCGCCATCATCGCGACCCTGCTCGACAACGATACCCGCACCCATGTGCTGCAGATTGGCAGCACTCTGGCCGCCAGCAGTATCGAGGGGCAAAACTATCTGCTGCAGCTGGCCCAGAGCATGATGGCGCAGGGTTCAGGCCCCGAGATTGCCCAGCAGCAAGCCCACGCCATACTCGCCAACACCATCAACCGGGAAGCGGCCATCATGGCCTACAACCAGGTGTTCTACATCATGGGGATCTTCCTGCTGATCGCCAGCGGCCTGATGCTGTTGCTCAAATCCCCCGCCCCACGGGCTGCGGATGCCGAACCGCTAGAGGCGTGAAAAACCGCCGGGCATAAAACGAAAAACGGGCCAAGACCCGTTTTTCGTTATCTGTTACCTGCACTCAACCAGAAGGCGTTATCCCGCCAGCGACCCTGCAATCAGGAATTGCGCCGCGAAGTAGCTGCTCATCACCCAGGCGCGGGCGTGGGGAAAGGGGCGACGGAAGCGATCGAGCGCCAGCATGCTGTCGGAGAAGAGGAACATCAGCGCCCCCACCAGAGCGGCGGCAGAACCGGCAGTGAGAGAGGCGTGCCAGGCACCGGCGGCCACCCAGGCCATGCCGATGATCACCAGCATGTAGCAGAAGACCGGGATCCGCATCTCCCCCAGCTTGCCCCACAGCAGGCCAAAAACCATGCCGGCGATCAGCAACAGCAGCAAACCATCCACCAGATTGAGCAACAACGGCCCCTGAGCAAAACCGACGATATAGCAGAGATGCGCGACAAGAAATGCCGCCAACCCCTGAATGAAGCGATCGCTTGGCAACATCAGCAGCACATCGCCCGCCAGCGAGAGACAAAGGCCGAGCAGGATCCAGGCGTGTGAACCATCGTGGTCATAACTCTGGTAGCCGAATGCCAACGCGATGATAAGCAGCATGGTCAGCGGCTTGCTGATATAGAACTGGCGGCTGTCTGAACCGTAGGCAGAACGGATGTGCCACCAACCTGAAGCGATGATCAAGAAACTCAATAACATGCCCTGCTCCTCACCTGTTGCTCGCAGTCATACGGCAACCGTTTTTATCATGGTGCAGGGTAACAAATTCCCTCCCCCAGTGGCAGGGGTGCTTATCAAATGGACAGACTAAGCCTAAAGTCTAATTGCCGCACCGAGTGGTTCAGGGCATAAGTGACGGGTCTGGAGGATCACCATGGAAGAAGCTATGAAGAACTATCTGCCCGCCATCGATATCATGATGTGCCATCTGGGGATCAGCTTTGAGCAGGCCTGTGAACAGCTGGGCCTCAGCCAGCAGGAGCAGCAGGCACTGGATCAGTTGCAGCAACAGCAGGGCCAAGCCAACTAAGCCCTCCCGTTATTGGATATCATGATGTGCCATCCGAGGGTCAGTTTGAGCAGGCCTGCGAACAACTGGGTCTTAGCCAGCAGGAGCAACAGCAGGCACTGGATCAGTTGCAGCAACAGCAGAGCCAAGCCAACTAGTCCGTTCTAACATGCATACCAAAGAGAAGACCGCCAGCAGGCGGTCTTCTCTTTTAGTCTCTGTGATAACCAGACGGCATCATGCAATGCCTGCCAGCAGGCGACTCCAGTTGCGTTTACCTGCGATAAAGCCATCCCGCAGGGTCCGGTACTCCAGTTGCAGCTTGAGACGGTCATAGCGCGCCAGCGCCTTGCGCTTGCGCAGCTCCAGCAGCCGCTTGCGACTGGCGTAATAGTGTTGTAGCTGCTGACTCAGCTTGTCGTACTCCTCCTGCAGCAGCGCCTGCCACAGTTCTCGATCTTCCTGCTTGCGCAACTTGGCTTGTGCCCGTTTCAGCTGCATCTGCAGCCGGGCCTGCTCAATACGCTCCTCCGGCGAAGATCTGAGATCTCCCGCCAGACCACACCAGGAGGCGAGCCGGATCAACCACTTGGTCGGATCGAACTGCCACCAGTGAATGCCGTTGCGGTAGTCATTCTCGAACAGGTGGTGAAAGTTGTGGTACCCCTCGCCAAAGGTGAAAAAAGCCAGGATGCCGTTATCGCGAGCGGTATTGCGGTCGGTATAAGGCTGACTGCCCCAGATATGGGCCAGCGAGTTGATGAAGAAGGTGGTGTGGTGAGTCATCACCATCCGCAGTACGCCCGCCAACAGCAACATGCCGAGCAGATCTCCGTGGATCAGACCAAACAGCAGCGGCAGCCCCAGATTGGTCGCCAGCACCAGTGTCAGATAGTGACGGTGCTGAAACGCGACCACCGGGTTGTTCTGCAGATCACGCACATTGCTGTAATCGCCATAGCGATCTCCTTGATGCTCCCGCAACATCCAGCCGATGTGGGAATACCAGAAGCCGCGCCCCGCGCTGTAGGGGTCTTTATCGTTGTCATCCACATGACGATGGTGACGGCGGTGATCGGCCGACCAGTGCAGGGCAGAATTCTGCAGCGCCAACGCACCGCCGATGGCAAACAACCACTGCAAAGCGGGGTCCGCCTTGTAGGCCTTGTGCGACCAGAGCCGGTGATAGCCTGCGGTGATGGAGAGACCACTAAGGCAGAACAACAACAGGAAACTGGCCCACTGCCAGAGATCGTAACCGTGGCTCATGCCGTACCAGGGTACGACAATCAACGCCACTATCCCGGAGAGGGAAAACAGCAGGGTATTAGTCAAAATAATGGGGGGTCTGGCCATCTCATTGCATCCTTTCAGCGAACGGCTGTTAGCCATTTTCTATGGTGATTTCCTCACGGTCAATGGTAAAAAAGTAGGATACAAACCTGATCCTGAGGCGCCTTCGGGTTATCATTTGTCCTCGTTAAGCTGAAGGTGACTGATTTCGTGGGTATTCGCGCTCAACAAAAAGAAAAAACCCGGCGTACATTGATCGATGCTGCGTTCAGCCAACTGTGCGCCAATCGGAGTTTCTCCAATCTCAGCCTGCGGGAAGTCGCTCGCGAAGCGGGTATCGCGCCCACCTCTTTCTATCGCCACTTTCGCGATATGGAGGAGCTGGGCCTGACCCTGGTTGACGAAGGAGGTCTCACCCTGCGCCAACTGATGCGCCAGGCACGCCAGCGCATTGCCGGTGGCGGCAGTGTCATCAGCACCTCGGTGCAAACCTTTATGGAGTTCGTCGAGAACAACCCCAACATCTTCCGGCTGCTGCTGCGGGAACGCTCCGGCACCTCGGCCGCCTTTCGTCAGGCGGTGGCTCGCGAAATCCAGCACTTTATCGCAGAGCTGACCGATTATCTGGAAGCCACCACCGAAGCACCACGGGAAGATGCCTATATCCAGGCAGAAGCCATGGTCACCATCGTCTTCAGTGCCGGTGCCGATGCGCTCGACATGACCAGCGAAGAGTGCCGGGCACTCTCCGACCGAACAATTCGCCAACTGCGGATGATCGCCATGGGCGCCGAGGTACAAAACCAGAAGCGCCGTGAACCTCACCCATGACCACAGGATGGAGAACGATATGACTGAACAGCTTATGATCCCGAAAAAACCGCTCGCCATGGCCATGCTGATTGGTATCTGTGGTGATGCCTCTCTGGCCGTGCTGACCAACTCGGTCGTGCCTTTCTCCTTCTTCCCGCTGATTGCCCTCTGGCTGGCGGCCTACCAGCTCTTTCAGCACTATCGCCATGAGCCCATGGTGGGCAACACTCCCATCTGTACCCTGCTCTGCTTCTTTATCGGTGCCTTCGGTCACTCTGCGCTGCTCAAGGTGCAATACCCGGAGCTTGGCAGCAACTTCTTCTCTCTGATTATGATGTTGCTGTTACTGGCGGCCCTCTCCATCAAGCTCGGCCTGAGCATTGGCAACAAAGAGAAGCCCTGATAAATAGACCGAGTGATGGTAATCACCTGATAGATAAAGCAAAGAGGCCTTCCCGTCGGGAAGGCCTCTTTGCTTGAACGATATCTGATTAATACGGCAATCTCGGCCTTCCCAACCTAGCCAAGCTGCTGGGCTTCAAGATCGACGTGCAGATGGAAGCGGAGGTGGTAAATATGGGGCTGCCCTGTAGTCAGAAAGCAGCAGAAGCATGATTTGGCTCCCTGTAGAGTCATTCAGATAGCTGTGAATGAAACTGATAAGACTCTGATATAGCCAGAAAATGGTAGAAATAGCCCGCTATCTGGCACTCTTACTTGGCAGGGAAAAGCCAGATATTGGTGGTTTAAGGCGCTAAAAATACAAAAGCCCGGTCGTCAGACTGGGCTATGTGTTGATTCTGGTGTGCAAATATAGGGGAGGCTCTGGGCAAAACCACCCATAGCAAAAAGGCCTTCCCAATAGGGAAGGCCTTCAAATTAGTGGCGGAGCGGACGGGACTCGAACCCGCGACCCCCGGCGTGACAGGCCGGTATTCTAACCGACTGAACTACCGCTCCGCATTCGGTTAGCTTGCGCTAAATTGTCTGCTGCTTCTTATGAGATGTCATCCTCGCAGCCAGTGACGTGATTCTTCACATCACCGTTTAATTGGGTGCCTGGCAGTGTCCTACTCTCGCATGGCGAATGCCACACTACCATCGGCGCTACCGCGTTTCACTTCTGAGTTCGGCATGGGATCAG
>NZ_JBFODV010000289.1:0-4082 GCF_040908495.1 Aeromonas sp. R1-1
ATGGCGCTAACATACGCCATGACTTCTCCCACTTGGCCGTTGTAGTTACGCAGACTGATTTTCCCCGCCAGCAATTGCTTGAGCCGATACATCGCCGTCTCTGCCAGCGAGCGACGGTGATACCCCGATATCTTCTTCCAGTGCGCCAGCCCTTTCTTGCGCATCACCAGCACGGCCTCATTTCGTGGATGCCCCTTTTTCCATAACCCCGCGCTCTTACGAGGCGGGATACAGGCTGTCGCCCCTTTGCGCGAGATAAGCTGATGGCTGGCTTTGCTATCATAGGCACCATCCGCATAAACATGTCCCAGCTTACGCCGCAGAGGGTTGAGCAAGGTGGGCAACACCTCGGCATCATGGACATTTTCCAGTGAGACTTCCGCCGCCACTATATCGTGGGTCACCGGGTCTACCGCCAGATGCAACTTGCGCCACACTCGCCGCTTCTCCGAACCGTGTTTTCTGACCTTCCACTCGCCTTCCCCAAACACCTTCAGCCCGGTTGAGTCGATAACCAAGTCGGTAATACGTTCCTTTGGGGGCTGTCGATAAGCCACAGTCACCGAGCGTGCTCGCTTGCTGACGCAGCTATAGTCCGGTGCGCACAACGGTACATTCATCAACTCGAACAGGGAGTCTAGTAGTCCCTGAGTGGCCCGCAGAGTGAGGTTGAAAATCCCCTTGAGCATCAGGAAGGTACAGATGGTCTGGTCGGTGTAAAGCTGGCTGCGACCTCGGCGCCCATGATGGTCGTGGTGAAACCAGCTGTTCATAGCTTCGGCATCAACCCAGAAGGTGAGTGAACCACGGTTAATCAAAGACTTGTTGTATGTAGGCCAGTTGGTGATGGGGTGAAGCGACGTGCCCATGATGCAAACTTGAAGAGGATGGTGGTGATCAGATCTCCGAGTCCTCAGTAAGTTCCCTTCAAACTGCATCGATTTAGGCAACAACGCCCGCTTGACTACAAAGTGGCAATAAAAGCCAGAGGACGTACAGAATACGCCCTCTTGCCGCATCTAATGTGAAACCAGTCATGAAGTACTGCGCCTGCTTGTTCGTTTTTATATTGCGTGTGATTGTTGTTATATCTATTCAATATCTTGGTTCTGTATCAGTACAGAGGGGCGAATATAATCCGTTACACACGCCCTATTTGCACTGCAGCCTCAACCGGATATTACACGGGTTATGTTGTAAGCCCAAATTCCCACTTTTCTTTTCAAAATAAAAACCCAAAACTCCATTAAATTGTGGATTTTTGTTTTGAGTGATAAGTTGCTTGCGAAGCAATGCTCTGGTGGTTGGGCGTATTCAATGGTTTGGTTCATCCCGGAAAACGCCTGAAATCATGAATGTCTTGATAGTTTGATGTTGCATGCAATGCATGGCGAAAATAAAGAATTTACTTATATTTCAATGGTTAAAGCATGCTTGCACTGTTGATTTGTAGAGAGGCAAGGACCATTGGTGGTTATTTACATAATCATCAGTGTAATACTTTCTTACAACTTTCTTTGGAAGCCTATATAAGGGCTCGGTTTTAGGGCTCTGTTGCATTAGCAGACGAAGCCCAGCAACTGTTGTGCCGCCTATTTTTAACGTGGTTGGCGGATACATTTTTTCTGCCGGGGCAGTCAGCCGTCTTATTGATAACCGGCTTGCAATTGAGTCGGTCCAGCAGGTGCAGCGAGCCGTATTGGGCTACCAGTCGGTCTATAGCCATCTGAGCACAGGCCGTTCTGCTGGGCTTATTCTCAGGTATGGCGTAACGCGCAGTGAGCCAGCCGCCGAGCGGCGCGATGCGGTAGCCACTCGGGATGTGGGTGAGCGAGGTGCCAATGCCCCTCCCGTGAATAAGGAAGGGCACAGCCTGCCCGCCGATGTCGATATCGATGCGTTGCCCCTTGAGCTCGAAAGTGGTGAGCTCACCGGTTTGCGGATGTTTGCCGGGCACCTTGATGGTGATGTGCTTGGCCATTTCACACCTCCGGCTTAGCTTCAAAGTGGCGGGTCACAACGCCCGCTTCCGGGTCGATGCTGATAAACGCCGGGGCTTGCGGATGGTACTGGTAGAGCCGCGTCAGTTCGGCACGAAACGCCTCAACGTTTGGCGCAATCACATGGCTGGTATCCCCTTCTGCGTAGGTCAAGGTCTCCAGCTTCTCTGTGTGAATCCAGATGCCGAAATACCAGGCGTCTTCCTCGGTATCGTATTGCTGCCAGCCCTAGGCCAGCAGCGTCCGGTCGTAGTAGTAGCGGTCAGCCTGATGGCTCCCCCGGTCGAGTCGGCAACCCGTCACGGTGAGCTCAAGCGGGATTCGCCCTACCTTCAGAGCCTTCTTGACCCGGCGTAGTAGCTCGAGGGCCTTGGCTCTGCTGCGACTATTGCCGAGCGGGTGCGGCTGTCTGGCCCGCAATGCGAGGTGGGTCATTATCTTCGGCGCGGTGTTGTGGTTGAGCTGGCCGATAGCTGCGGTGAGTTGTCGGGCGGTCAGGGTCTTGTAATCACGTAAGTCATGCATGTTGGGGTTCCTTCAAATGCAAACAGCCCCTCGGTGTGAGGGGCTGTATGGGGTCTTGTGTGTGCTGGTGGCCGTGGCTCAGGTGTGACTACTCCAGTCCGGCTCGTCATTACAACCGTGGTTGACGTAGGCCCCGATAATTACCCGTTGCCACTCACCGACCGGCTGGCCCGTTGCATTACAGGCACAGCGAAAGTGGGCGAAGTTAATCTCACGTGGCAGGTTGTCCACCATGTCCAGTGGACTCACGAACAGCGAGGTCTTGTGCATCGTTGGCACGGGCTTGATCTTGTCGGGGCCAGTGCGCTTGCCGGTCTCGTCATAGTCGTGTACCCACTTCGGGAAGGTGAGCTGATAGGTAATGAGCCTATGCAAATCGCCATGTGCGCTCATTGCCTGAGCGACAGCGACCTGAGTGAAGCTATCGTTGAATTCGATCATGGGTGTTTATCCCTTTGTGCAGGGGAACGGTAAGCCGCTGCCAGCAGTGCAAATTGTTCGACCAGGTAACTGATGCTGATCTCCAGTTCATCACTGACCCCATCCCCTAGACGGTGATGCAGGTGTGCCATGTCATCGGCGATACGTTGGGCCAGCACGGCAGTGTTGTCCGGCGGTGAACTCGTTACGGTCAGGGTGATGGAGAGAGCCATTACATCTCTCCCCAAGGGGCTTGCTCCCACAGTGACAGTCGAGTCAGCACGTTTTGCGCCAGCGCTTGCTGCAACTGCTGTATTACCTTGACCAACCGAGGTGCCTGCTCAGGACTCCCGCTCCATTCACTCGATTGGTACAGGGCGCAGCAGGTGAATTTGTAGAGGGCAACCAGCTCGCTATCGGTGAGTGGTGCCTGGTGGTAATGGTGGGCCGGTTTAAACGGACTCAGCTTGTTCGAGCGGTGCTGGCGTGGTTCCTGTCCTGCTGACGCCCTAGCTGATAGCGATGCCAGACTGCACGCCGATTAGCGAGCATCATCAGCCTGTACAGATCTAGTTATCACCTGACACCGGCCTCAAACCGGTGTCTTGTTTACGCTACTTTAGTGCGCACTTCCTTTGGTATCAATTTCAGACCCTTCTTGAACATGCTGTAGTGGGTCTGACCCTCCATCATCCTGCCTTGATGTGGCCGCTGGGTGTTGTAGTGTTCCAGATAGCTATCTAGGTCTGTCTGCATCTGTTCTACCGACTCATACCAGGTCGTCCTCCCCTTGATACGGAAGTGTTCATCGAGCAGTGTGCGATGCAGCTGCTCGATAAAGCCGTTGCTCTGCGGCCTGCGCACCTTGGTTGTCCGGTGCTCAATCCCCTCCAGTTCCAGGAACAGCTCGTAGGGATGCTGGTCAGGTCGTCCACAGAACTCGCGCCCGTTGTCCGACAAGATGGTATAGACCCGAGCCTCATGGGCTTCGAAGAACGGCAGGACAGTTTCGTTGAGCACATGAACCGAGGTCACCGGCAGCTTGCTGGTGTAGAGCCGTCCCCAGGCGTGGCGGCTGTAGCAGTCCAGCACGGTTTGCAGATACACCTTGCCTACCCCCTTGAGTGCGCCGACGAA
>NZ_JBFODV010000029.1:0-2945 GCF_040908495.1 Aeromonas sp. R1-1
GGGCGCCATCAGCGCCCTTTCTCTCTGACTTAGAGATGGGACTTGATGAGCCCCATCACGGTAGCAATGTTGTTGGCGTCGAGCTGGCCATCTTTGGCAAACAGCACCTTGCCCTCTTTATCCAGCAGGATGATGGCCGAGCTTTCCGGCGTCAGATCCCAAGCGTTGCGCGCCATCCCCTTGGCATCCAGCACCATGGCGGACCAGGGGAACTCTTTCTTGCTGTCCTCGGCACTGCTCTTCACGAAGCCGGAGGTGCCCCAGATGGCGTCATTGCTGTTGATGACGGTAACTGTCTGGTACTTGTCTTGCGGCAACTTGGCGGCCTTGATCGCCTCGATCATCGGGGCGTTCAGCTCCTTGGCACTGGAGCGACCGGCAATATGCTGGATCAGGAACACCTTGCCGGTGAGCGAGGTGCTCTGCCACGGCTGGTAGCCGATATCCTTGCCATTCAGTACCAGCTCGCCCTTGTCACTGACATTGACCAGCGGCACCGGGTTGCCATCCTTGAAGTTGTGAGCAAAGACCAGAGATGGCAGCAGCGCCAAAGTAAGTACGAGATGTTTCATCCTGATGACACTCCATTTGTTATGTTATAACGAGTTTCGGATTGAGGGAATGGGCGAGCTTCATCCTAAACTGATCGGATCTGTTTAAAAAGTGTTAAATAAGATCGCAATTCAGAAGCGTCGGCGCCCCGCCAGTCAGGTGGTTGGCTGGCAAGGGCGGCAAGGATGGCATGACATCGATAAAAATCAATGAATTGGCAGCTGGTCTGAGCTGTCTGCGTCAGTAGAGCGACTCGCTGATGAGGGGGATCTTGGCCATGGTCATCTGCTGGGCCAGCAGGGATGAGCCGGTCAGCAGCACATGGCGCTGATTGTTGATCACCACCACATCACCGGGTACGCCACTGTCTGCCGTAATGGCCAGCCAGGCAGGGGAGACGCTGCCGATGCTGATATCCGGGTAGATGATGCTGAGCACATATTGCGGGGCCAGCTCCGCCAGCAGACTGGCCATCAGCAGCGCCTTCTCATCGCTGTCGGCCTTGTTATCCTGCAACGCCTGCAGCGGCGGCGCGAAGTGATCCAGCTGTTCCGGCTGGGTGGGGATGGCGTTCAGCCACTCCTGCAGTAGGCTGACGCTGGTGGCGAGATCCTTGGCGGCAAACTGCTGCGCCAACGGCTTGAGATGCCCTTTGAAGTGGTAGAAGAGCTGGGAGTAATCGGGTCGCACGCAAGGCAGTTTGCGATTGGCCGGATGGACGCAGGGGATCACCCTCATCTGGTAGAAGGCATCCTCCTGATACTGCTGGTAGGCTTGCCAGAACAGCATCGACTCCATGCTGTCGTCCCGCAGGGTGAAGGCCTGCTCCAGATTGCGAAACTTGGTAGCGGTCTCGGGGCTGCTCTGGTTGATCAGGTTGATGCTGTTGTAGAGCCGCGGGCTGATGTAGGCGTAAAGGGTCTCCAGCGGATTGGTGAGAGAGGCCTTCAGCAGGCTCATCTCGTGGCGACTGGCGGCCATCACCTGATCGTCGGTGGTCAGCTGGAAGTGCTTGCGCTGGCCATCGGTGGATTGCCACTGCCAGCTCATGTTGATTTCGCTGGCGTTGCTTGTAGCACCAAGAGTGGTGCAGAGAGTGAGGCTGAGCAACAGCGTGGGGGTCAGCTTCATGGTGGTGCTTCCTGCCGTGGACGATAATTAACAACTAGGTGAGCCGGCACCACTTTGGTGATGTTTCGTTTTGTGATCTGGATAACAGATTGATGTGACTTTTAATTTAATTGTGAAATTAAGTCACTCTGGAGGGGTTATGAAGCCTTGGAGCATTGTGCTGTTTGGGCTGCTCAGCCTGCCAGCCATGGCGGGTCAGGTGATCGTCAACAAGGGGATGTCCGTGGCGGATACCTTTGCTCTGCGTGACCAGCTGGCGCGCGAACACGAATGGCAGGAGTGGTTGCGCTACCAGCAGGCCATCAAGTGGCTGGAGGTATTGCCGGTCAACTGCGAGCTGATGAGCCAGCCGGGCGGCGGCTATCGCTGTGGCGGTGATTACTATCGTCCCTACCAGAAAGATGGTCGTGAAATATACATTCAGGGCAATCCTAGCGGAGATGCGGCCGGTCAGCTGCCGCAAATACCGACAAAAAAGGCGCCATAAGGCGCCTTTTTTACAAGCGAAGTGACGCTTACTTGGCAGCGTAACGCTCGGCAGAGGTCTTGATCTCGGCTTCTGCAGCTGCCTTGTCGCCCCAACCTTCCACCTTGACCCATTTGCCCGCTTCCAGCTCTTTGTAGCGCTCGAAGAAGTGCTGGATCTGGGCTTTCAGCAGTTCCGGCAGATCGTTCACATCCTGGATGTGGTCGTACTGCTTGGTCAGCTTGGAGTGCGGTACAGCAACGATCTTGGCATCTTCGCCAGATTCATCGGTCATCTTCAGCACGCCAACCGGACGGCAGCGAATGACGGAACCGGCCAGCAGCGGGTAGGGGGTCGGAACCAGTACGTCGACGGGGTCACCATCCAGAGAGAGGGTCGCGTTCACGTAGCCGTAGTTGCACGGATAGAACATCGGGGTAGACATGAAGCGATCGACGAAAATAGCACCGCTGTCCTTGTCGACTTCGTATTTGATCGGGTCGGCATTCTGCGGGATTTCGATGATGACATAGATATCGTCGGGCAGGCTCTTGCCGGCCGGTACCAGGTTCAGGCTCATGATAATTCCTTCGTTGTTAGTATCAGGTTTGCAGGCCGATATTATAGCGATGTGATGTTAAATGACCATATTTCAGCGGCTATCGCTAACAAAGAAGGGGGATTTTTCCGCTTTGATGTGTGCGGGATGCAACAAAACGGCTATTTTGATGCCCTGCCGCTGACCTTGGTCACCGGCAGGGCATGTGGAGTTGGGAGCAAAGGGGGTCAGAGCGAG
>NZ_JBFODV010000290.1:0-31198 GCF_040908495.1 Aeromonas sp. R1-1
ATGGCGCTAACATACGCCATGACTTCTCCCACTTGGCCGTTGTAGTTACGCAGACTGATTTTCCCCGCCAGCAATTGCTTGAGCCGATACATCGCCGTCTCTGCCAGCGAGCGACGGTGATACCCCGATATCTTCTTCCAGTGCGCCAGCCCTTTCTTGCGCATCACCAGCACGGCCTCATTTCGTGGATGCCCCTTTTTCCATAACCCCGCGCTCTTACGAGGCGGGATACAGGCTGTCGCCCCTTTGCGCGAGATAAGCTGATGGCTGGCTTTGCTATCATAGGCACCATCCGCATAAACATGTCCCAGCTTACGCCGCAGAGGGTTGAGCAAGGTGGGCAACACCTCGGCATCATGGACATTTTCCAGTGAGACTTCCGCCGCCACTATATCGTGGGTCACCGGGTCTACCGCCAGATGCAACTTGCGCCACACTCGCCGCTTCTCCGAACCGTGTTTTCTGACCTTCCACTCGCCTTCCCCAAACACCTTCAGCCCGGTTGAGTCGATAACCAAGTCGGTAATACGTTCCTTTGGGGGCTGTCGATAAGCCACAGTCACCGAGCGTGCTCGCTTGCTGACGCAGCTATAGTCCGGTGCGCACAACGGTACATTCATCAACTCGAACAGGGAGTCTAGTAGTCCCTGAGTGGCCCGCAGAGTGAGGTTGAAAATCCCCTTGAGCATCAGGAAGGTACAGATGGTCTGGTCGGTGTAAAGCTGGCTGCGACCTCGGCGCCCATGATGGTCGTGGTGAAACCAGCTGTTCATAGCTTCGGCATCAACCCAGAAGGTGAGTGAACCACGGTTAATCAAAGACTTGTTGTATGTAGGCCAGTTGGTGATGGGGTGAAGCGACGTGCCCATGATGCAAACTTGAAGAGGATGGTGGTGATCAGATCTCCGAGTCCTCAGTAAGTTCCCTTCAAACTGCATCGATTTAGGCAACAACGCCGGAGCAAGCCCCCATCACCCTGGTCTGCTGCGCTTTCGATGTTCCCACCTGATTATCTGGCCCGTAGGCGGGCGATTAACCGTGAGCGGATACAGCAACGCAGCGAGTTGCGCAGGTTGTTCAAAGAAAGCCGGGCTGGTATCCAAGCAACCGGGCGCTCATCGCTATCAGGTCGCTCGGTCTGAACGACCGGACATTCCCAATCTGCTGGCCCGGGAATTTGATGTCCAGCAACCCAATCAGGTGTGGTGTGGCGATATCACCTACGTCTGGGCAGGTGGTCGTTGGCATTACCTGGCAGCGGTTCTTGACCTGTACACCCGGCGGGTCGTGGGCTGGGCGATGTCTGATAAACCTGATGCAGAGCTGGCCATCAAAGCACTGGAGATGGCCTATCAGCAGCGGGGTTGCCCATCCGGTGTGCTGTTTCACTCCGATCAGGGCTGCCAATATGGCAGCCGGGCATTTCGGCAACGACGGTGGCGCTATCGCATGACCCAGAGCATGAGTCGGCGTGGCAACTGCTGGGATACTCAGTTCATTATGCTCAAGAACATCAGCCCAATCTGACCCGTGCTGGGATTGGCGAACATAATGCCTTTGCGTTGACTTGTCGATTGGATGCTGATGTTCCCTGGCATTGCCGGGCCCAGCGTCAGTGACCTAATAGGAGCCTTGTGCTGCATCTTGCGTGTCCTGTCCTGCGTATGGGGTTGGTAGTGCATATTCCTTGGAGGAATGAGCCATGAACAATTCCAGAAACAAAGCTGAAGTTATCCTTGGTGTAGATACACATCTGGATACCCATGTTGGGGTTTTGCTTAACGCACAAGGACATCTGCTGGGATGCTTGATGGTCACGACCAATATCAGCGGATATGAGAGACTCGTGACTTGGACAAACTCTTTCGGATGCTTGAAGAGAGCAGGCGTTGAAGGCACAGGCACGTACGGTGCTGGCTTGGCCTGTGTACTGCGTAAGCATGGTGTCGAGGTCTTCGAAGTTAATCGTCCTGACCGCTCCAAGCGCAGGCTTCAGGGGAAATCGGATCCTACCGATGCTGAAAATGCTGCGCGATCAGTGCTTTCCGGTAGTGCTACCGCAATAGCAAAGACCCAGTCAGGTGCGGCAGAAATGATGCGTGTGGTATCAGTGGCCAGACGCAGCGCCGTCAAAGCCAAAACGCAGGCAATGAATCAACTAAGAGCGCAGCTTGTCAGTGCCCCACAGGATGTTCGTGAACGGCTCTGGAAGAGCAAACCCGCTGACTGTGCAAAGGGATGTGCACGAGTGAGGTCATTGGGTACCACTGAACTCCTGCATACGTTAACGACTACCCTGTGTCTGCTGGCCAAACGTTGGCTGCTATTGGCAGACAAAGTTGAAAAACTTGATGCCATATTGGATGCCTTGACCCATCAACATGCTCGTCGTCTGCGCGAGCAATTTGGCGTCGGCCCTCAAACCGCAGCGGTGCTGCTTTCAACGGCTGGCGATAACCCGGAACGGTTAAGAAATGAAGCATCGTTTGCGGCACTTTGTGGGGTTAATCCTTTACCCGCATCCTCGGGAAAGACCGTACGACATCGATTAAACCGAGGTGGTAACCGTGCAGTAAACAATGCGTTATGGACGATTGCAATGGTCCGGATGCGGGGAGATCCACAAACCCAATCTTACGTCGCACGACGTAGTGCCCAAGGCTTATCTTCGAAAGAGATCCAGCGTTGTTTGAAGCGCTATATCGTCAGGGAACTCTACCCTTTGCTCTTGGCCGATTTAGCTGACTCAGCGCGAGCTTGTTGACATAGGAGCGTCAACACCCCGATGGAGCGACTGTTCAGGAGCCTGAAGTCAGAGTGGCTCCCGGCGACGGGATACCGCCAGCAAAAGCCGAGATTTGGCCTAACCAAGTATCCGGATTTAGTTAACCACTACAACCCGGCGACGACCCATCACCACCGGACGCACCAGCAGCTGTGCCAGCAAAACCCCCAGCAGGGTCAGACCGCCCCCGATCAGGTGATAGCTGGTCAACCGCTCACCCAACAGGGTGATGGCAAGGCCAGCCGTCATCACCGGCAGCAGGTTCATAAAGATGGCGGTACGGTTGGCACCGAGCAGGGCAATACCCTGCATCCAGAGCCAGGGTGAGAGCGCCGAAGTGGGGATACCGGCATAGAGGATCAGCCACAGGGCCCGGCCATCAGGCCACTGGCCATCCACCAGCAAAAAGAAGGGGGTCAGGATCAGCACACTGCAGAGCACCTGACCGTAGAGCAGCGACCAGTTGTCGAGCCCCAGATCCCACTTCTTGAGCAGCACACTGTAAAGGGCATAAGTACCGGCCGAGATCAGCATATAGACAGAGCCGATATGAATGCCTTGGGTAAACAGCCGGGTCGGATCCCCCTGCCCCAGCAAGATAGACAAGCCAAGGATGGAGAGCAGCGCCCCCAGCACGGCGCCCCAGGTGGGCCGCTCACGCAACAGCCAGATGCTGAACAACACGGTCAGCAGCGGCGTCAGTCCCATCATCAACCCCATCTCGGTGGCTCCCAGGGTTTGCGCCGCGTAGTAACCAAAAGTCTGGTTGAGCACCATGCCCAGCGAGGCCAGCATGGCGATCTGCCAAAAACCGGCACGAATGCGGGCACGCGCACGCCATACCCGACGGGCCAGAAACGGGCTTAATACCAACGCAGCCACCACCCAGCGCGACCAGGCCAAGGCTGCCGGGGACAACACACCAACCGCCAGTTTGCTGACGATGCCATTGCCAGCCCAGATGGCAATGCAGGAGAAGGGAAACAGAAAGGCAAGGGGCATGAGAGGATCCAGACCGAAGAGACAACAGCGGGCCAGTATAGGGGGCGATGGGAGAGAAACAAAGGTGTGGGCCTGAACAGCCACGCGGTGAACGCCAGCCGCCAGAAACAAATATGCCCGCAAAAGTGCGGGCATATCAGTGCAGAAACAGGTTCAGAAGCGCATCACGCGGCATCCATGTGCAGTCTGGAGATCAGCTCGTTGACCTCGGTGACTGTCTGGCGGTGGGGAATATCCGCCGGATTCGGCATCAGCAACAAACCGGATTGAAAATCGAACCGCCCCCGACCATGGATGTAAATCCGACCTTTAAAGAAGGTTTTGACATGCTTTGCCACCATCAGTGGCAGGTACTTCTTGAACACTCTCATCGTTTGCAACCTCTTGCAGTTGTATCCGTATGACAGCAGCTTCTGCGAATTAATTCCGTAAAATATTTATAAAAATCCGGAAAACTCGCCCATCTCTTCCCAAAAAATTCAATCTATAACTTTTTATTAACTTTTAGCCTATTGTATGCGGCCCTTCGAGCCAGAGCAAGGCTCCTTTGCCATCAAGCCACTCGATACAGGCGATCCCCGAGGTGGCAAACATGGGTGCTCCTGCGGCCGGGCAGAGGCTTTGCACCAGATAACCCACCAGCGGCAGATGGCTGACCATCAGGATCTGGTCATGTTGCTGCGCCAAGGTGGTGAGGTAGCTGGCCACGAAAGCGGGATCACCGTAAGGGGTAATGTCGCCACTCTCTTCAACGGCTGCTGCGTCAGGTAATTCACTGCATATGGCTTGCCAGGTCTGGCGTGCCCGCAGATAGTTGCTGTGGATCACCCGATCCAGCGGGCCAATCAGCTGAGGCACCAGCCAGCGGGCCATCTGGATAGACTCTTCAATACCCTGCTCGGTCAATGGACGCTGTTCATCTGTTTTCGCATTCATGCCAGCCTGGCCATGACGCATGATATAGATCTTCATTACAACCTCGCCCAACGGGCCTGTTTTGATAGCCGGGGGATCTTACCCCGCCACGGGTGTGGAAACAATTGCGCTACCTCTCAGAAAAGGGTTTGCCTGACGGGATAGCGGGGTCGATAATCATGTTTAAATTCAAATAAATCCAACGTGAGTCACACGCCAATGAGCCCATATGCCAGTCCCAATGACCATCGGCAATACCATTTTCTGGAGCTGGCCAACCGGCTCAGGGTCTTGTTGATTTGTGATCCCGACACCGACAAATCCGCCGCCTCGCTGGCGGTCAATACCGGCCATTTTGACGATCCCGCCGACCGGCAGGGAATGGCCCATTTTCTGGAGCACATGCTGTTTCTCGGCACCTGCACCTACCCCAAGCCTGGTGAGTACCAACAATTTATGAGCCGTCATGGCGGCAGCAACAACGCCTGGACCGGTACCGAGTTCACCAACTTCTTCTTCGAGATCGACAACGGTTTCTTCGAAGCGGGGCTGGATCGCTTCTCCCAGTTCTTTATCTGCCCCACCTTTGATCCGGAGTGGGTGGACAAGGAGCGCAACGCGGTCGACTCCGAGTATCGCCTCAAGCTGCAGGACGACATGCGCCGCAGCTATCAGGTGCATAAAGAGACAGTCAACCCGGCGCACCCCTTCTCCAAGTTCTCGGTGGGCAACCTCGATACCCTGGCCGATCTGCCGGGACGGGATCTGCGCTCCGACCTTATCCGTTTTTACGAAAGCCACTACAGCGCGGATCGCATGGCACTGGTGATGATCTCGCCGGAATCCATCGATACCCAGTTGCAGTGGTGCTGTCGCTACTTTGCTCCCATTTTGAATCGCAATTTGGGAACCCCGACCCTCACCATGCCGCTCTACCGGCTCGACGATCTCGGCGTGCGCATCCACATCAATCCGGTCAAGGAGACCCGCAAGCTGTCGCTCAGCTTCCCCTTGCCCAATGTGGACGAGTTTTACGACAAAAAGCCCCTCACCTTCCTGAGCCATCTGATTGGCTACGAGGGGGATGGCAGCCTGCTCTCCCTGCTCAAGGCGAAAGGCTGGGTCAACCAGCTCTCGGCGGGCGGTGGCATCAGTGGCGCCAACTTCAAGGATTTTGGCGTCAACTTCGGCCTCACCCCTCTGGGCCTTGAGCATGTGGACGACATCCTCGCCGCCCTGTTTGGCTATCTGAAACTGATCGGCCGCGAAGGGCTGCAGAGCTGGCGCTATGACGAAAAACGGACCGTGCTCGAATCGGCGTTCCGCTTTCAGGAGCGCGGCCGCCCCCTCGATACGGTGTCGGGGTTGGTGCTCAACCTCTTTAGCTACAAACCTGAGGATCTGCTCTACGGCGACTACATGATGCGCGAATATGACGAGGGGCTGATCCGCCGCTTCCTCGCCAAGCTCACCCCGCACAATTTGCGTATCACCATCACTGCGCCGGAAGTGGCGACCGATCGGCTGGCCCGCTGGTATCAGACCCCCTACAGCGTGGCGACCATTACCGAGGCCGAGAAAATTCGCTGGCAGCAGAGCGAGCCGGATCCGGCGCTGGCGCTGCCCAAGCCCAACCCCTTTATCAGCAGCCGGCTCGATCCGCGCACGCCAGAGCTTGCCGCCGACATGCCCGCCTGCCTTATCGATCGCCCCGGTTTTCGCCTCTGGCACCTCCACGAGCACCTGTTCAGCGTGCCCAAGGGCAATCTCTATATCTCCATCGACAGCGAACATGCGGTCAAAAATCCGCGCAATATCGCCATGGCGCGCCTCGCCGTGGAGCTGTTGGCCGACCACCTCAACGCCCTCACCTATCCGGCGGAGCTGGCGGGGCTGGGCTACCAGATCTATGCCCATCAGGGAGGCTTTACCATCAACCTGAGCGGCTTTGCCGACAAGCAGCCGCTGTTGCTCGATATGATCCTCGGCAACCGCACGCTGGGGTATCCGGATCCGGGCCGCTTCGCCGAGATCAAGGAGCAGCTCATCCGCAACTGGGATAACCAGTCCAAGGCGCGCCCCATCTCCCAGCTCTTTAACCAGCTCACCAGTTTGCTGCAACCGAACAACCCGCCGTTCGAGCAGTTGCTGCGCCACCTGCGCACGGTAGAGCTGGAAGAGATGCCCGGCTTCGTGGCCCAGCTGTTTGGCGAGGTGCATGTCGAAGCGCTGGTGCATGGCGACTGGACTGCCGCCGAAGCGCTGGAGCTGGCCGCCCTGATGGAGCGTCACCTGAGCGACATCAATGGCACCAGCAGCAAGCCGAGCGGCGAGACCCGCCGCCCGCTCATCTCCATTCAGGACAGGGGCACCCTTATTCGCGAGCAGGGTTGCGATCACGAAGACTCGGCACTGCTGGTCTACTACCAGTCCCGTACCACCCGTGCGCGGGATCTCGCCTGCTTCACTCTGGCGAACCACATCATGTCCTCTACCTTCTTTCACGAGCTGCGCACCCGCCAGCAACTGGGTTATGTGGTGGGCGCCGGTAACCTGCCCCTCAATCGCCATCCGGGCCTGATCTTCTATATCCAGTCGCCGGTGGCAGGGCCGCAGATCCTGCTCGATGCGGTGGAGGAGTTTATCGACCTCTTCCCGCTCGCCATGCTCGAATTTACCGAGCAGCAGTGGCAAGAGAGCAAGGCGGGGCTGCAAGCCCAGCTGAGCGAGCGGGATGCCAACCTGCGCAGTCGCGGCCAGCGGTTGTGGGTCAGTATTGGCAACAAGGACCTGGGGTTCGATCAGCGGGAGCGGGTCTGCGATGAGGTGGGCAAGTTGAGCCGCGCCGATCTGGTGCGCTTTATCACCCAGCTGCGCTCGCGCACCTCCGATCGGCTGATCCTCTGCAGCTATGGTCAGGGGCACGAACATGACGAGCGGATCACCGGCCAGTTTATCGACGATCCACGGGCATTTCGGCTCAATGCCGCCACCTTCGAGGCCTGATCAGGCCTCGACATCCTCCATTTTTCCTGCCCGCGGCAAATCACAGACAATAAAAAGCCGACCCATCAGGGTCGGCTGGAAAAACCATAACAATTGCGACCAAAGCCGCCAAAAGTGAACATGAGCGTGAAAATCAGACACTGAGTTGCTGATCAGCAAGCGGGAAAGACCCGATACTCGCTTTGCAATGCCAACAGTGATTGAGAAACAGCCTCATATTAGGCACTCCCCCCGTCAGTCACGTTGATCTACGTCAAAGGAGGTAGCGAAGAGCGCATAGCCCGATGATTTGTCGGCGCAGATCACCCTTTGCTCGCCCGTTAGCTGCCCCTTAACCCCGGCGAACCAGCCGGTAGGCTACCTCATCGAAGTAGGAGAGCTGGCCCGACAACACCCGCGGGTGATCCACCTCGGCGGCGCGCCCCAGCACCTCGATACGAAAATCGCGCTCAAACAGGGCTCGCACCTCCATCTCACCCACCGAGAAGGGGGGCTGACTCTGCTGCTCCGGCTGATATTCAAGGGTCACCAGCAGGATCTGGCCGCCGGTCTCGACCAGCGAACTGATCAGGGCTGCATACTGGCGGCGCATCGCGGTCGGCAGGGCGATCAGCGCCGCGCGATCATAGACCAGCCGGTAACGGCGACCCAGACTGGGGGCGGCGAAAAAATCCCCCTGAAAAATGCGCAGGCTGTCCACCTGATGACACTGATAAAGGCCTACTTCGCTCACGGTCGCGGCGAGCTGGTTTTCACTGAAGAACTGGCTGACAGCAAGGCTCGATAGCTCGAAACCGTCGACCGGATGGCCCTGAGCGCTCAGCCAGAGCATGTCGCGGGACTTGCCACACAGGGGAACCAGCACCGGCTCGTCCGCTTGCTGGGCTGACCACCAGGATTGCAGCCAGTGGTTGAAGTCCGCCTGATGAAAGCCAATCCGGTTCTCTTCCCAACGCTGATGCCAAAACGCAGCTTCCATCGTTATTACCCTTCTGTACTAAAGATGCCTCAATATCACAACTTAACCGGCACCGTGCAACCCTCTGCCCTCCCCTTTTTGCCGCGCAGTCTCTGCGTGTTATCGGGCGAATGGCGGGACATCCCCTTGCCGTGCGCCTCGCAGTCGCAATGAGCGCTATTGGCTGCGTTTATAACGTGCAGAGGCACACCAATCCATACGAACGAGTCATGCTGAATCGCCCCCAGTTCCCTAGATCTGACCTCTCTGTAGGTTATTCACTCTGGGCATTCCCGGAGAATTGGAGGCGCCAACCAAACTAATCACCCGAGGTACCCCAGTGAACAGCTATAAAAATGACCGATTAACCGCCTTCGGTCGACAGCTTCTTGTCTCGAGTATCCTTGAGCAGGGCCTGAGCGTTTGAAGAGCCCGCCCGAGATAACTACAATGACGCTCTTTTTGATGTAACGAGTGACACCATGGCGGAACTGACTTATCTGGGCGGCTATCCCGACCCTCTCAAAGCACAGGTACAGCAGCTGATTGCGGCGGGCAAGCTGGGGGAGATGCTGGCCAAACGCTATCCGGAGAGCCACCAGATCCAGAGTGACAAGGCGCTGCTCGCCTACACCATGGAGCTGAAGAACCGCTACCTCAAGAGCTCGGCGCCCCTGTCAAAGGTGGTGTTCGATGGCAAGATCAACGTGATCAAGGATGCCCTCGGCCTGCACACCTACGTCAGCCGGGTGCAGGGCAGCAAGCTCAAGGCCAAGAACGAGATCCGCATCGCCGCCCTGTTCAAGGAGGCGCCGCCCCCGTTCCTGAAAATGATCGTGGTGCACGAGCTGGCACATATCAAAGAGAAGGATCACAACAAGAGCTTCTACCAGCTCTGCCAGCACATAGAGCCCGACTATCATCAACTGGAGTTTGATCTCAGGCTCTGGCTCACCTGGCGTGATATCGACAAGGCCAACCGCTAGGCTGACAACCGTTTCAGGGAGGAAACATGTCATTTGCCGCAACCCCCTTTGGTGCCACCCGCTTTATTGCCACTTTGGTAATGGCCAGCTTGGGCCGCACTGACTATCCCCGCGTCACGTCACGCGGGCTGCTGGCGCTGCTGCTTCTGCTAGCAGGCCACAGCGCCCGTGCCGATGAGCGCTGGCAGAGCGACAGCTATCTCACAGAGAGCTTTATGGCCATCGCCATGGAGCGGGAGTATGGCCAAGCCAAGCAGACCCGTTTTGCCCGCTGGCAGCAGCCGATCCGGCTGCAACTTATCAACGAGTCGGGTGACAAGCCGCTGCAGGCCGACGTGGTGAAGGTACAGGCAACCCATCTGGCCCGTATCACCGGCCACCCCATCAGCATGGTGGCCGCAAAGCCCAACCTGACCCTGATCATGACCGACTACAGCAAGATGAAGAGCTGGGCAAACCGCACCATGGGAGGCGATCCATCAGTCAAGATGGCGCTCAAGGAGGGGCTCTGCCTTGCCAACGTCGCAACCAATGCGAAACACGAGATAAGCCGTGCCACCATCATCATTCCGGTAGACTACAGCCGAGCCAAGGGGCGCTTTCTCGACTGTGTGGTGGAGGAGTTCACCCAGGTGATGGGGCTGCCCAACGATTCAGACAAGGTGTTTCCCTCCATCTTCAATGACAACAGCATCGACAGCTTTTTGACCGGGCTCGACTATGTGCTGCTCAAGATGGCCTATCACCCGGCCCTCAAAGCCGGAATGAGCAGTGCAGAGATCCGCGCCGCACTGCCTATCGCACTGGCCGATCTGCGTGCCAAAGGGGAGATCCGCGAAGCCAATCGCAGGGTGCAGCAACAGAGCCTGAAAAGCTGGGCGGGGTTGTAATGGGCCTGGCTCAACCCAAAGCTAGAAAAACCACCGCGAGCCTCTCACCACCAACAAAAAACGCAGCCACCTGGCTGCGTTTTTGTTGTCCGGGGATCGGCGAATCATTCGCGGGCATGCCCGTTTATCAGCAACCCATTTATCCAACGCCCGAGTTATCCACTGACCGTGTGGGATCAGGAGGCGACGTTCTCTTCCGGCATCCAGCTCTCGGCGTTCTCCCACACCTCCTGCACCATGGCTTCGGCCAGCTCTTTGTCTTCCTTGCTGGCACGGCTGACGGTCAGAGCCATGGCACTGCCCGGCGCGACCCGCACATGGATGTCGGGGAATTTTTCGCCAAGCTGCTTGAGCAGCTCCTGACGCAGCGCCTCCATGGTCGAGGTCGGGATCTGATGTTTTCTGTCGATGATGATTTCAAGACGCATAGGAAACTTCTCCATGATTTATAACTGTATTTTTATACAGTATTTATGGGAAGTAAAGTGCCATCTTGCACCAATCAGAAAAGATCCAGCTGCTGACCACAGATCCGGTCGAACGACTCGCCGATAAAGGGCAGGATGGCATCGGCAATGGGCCGCAACTGCTTGTCGATATAGTGTTCGTAATCGATGGCGCTGCGCCGGTACTCCAGCGGCTCTGGGCCATTGAGAGTCATCAGATAGGCGATGGCGCCCCGATGCTGATAGCGCTGGGGCAGGCCGCGGCGCAGGTTCTCCTCATCGGCCAGCCGCGCCGCCCGCACATGGGGCGGCACATTCTTCTGATACTCTTCGAGCTTCTGGCGCAGCCGTTTGCGGTAGATAAGCAGATCGTCGTGACGACCGGCGCGGGTCTCATCCACCATGGTGCGCACATAGCCGCTGGGATCTTCATCGTGAAACACCAGCTCATAGAGGCGGGTCTGAAACTGCTTGGCCAGCATGGTCCAGTCGGTGCGCACCGATTCGAGCCCCTTGAATACCAGCTGTTCACTCCCCTCACTGGCCTTGCCAACCAGCCCCGCATAGCGCTTCTTGCTCCCCTTCTCCAGCCCGCGGATGGTGGGCATCAGAAAGCGGCGATAGTGGGTCTCGTACTGGATCTCCAGATAGCTCGGCAGATCGAACTCGCGCCTGATCAGTGCAGCCCAGTTATCGTTGATCATCTTCGCCAGCCGCTGGCCAATCTCGTCCGCCTCATCGGGGCTGGTCTCGCGCCCCAGATGGACAAAGGTGGAATCGGTGTCACCATAGATCACCTCGAACCCCTTCGCCTCAATCCACTCGCGGGTCTGCTGCATGATGCTGTGGCCACGCAGGGTAATGGACGAGGCTAGGCGCGGATCATAGAAACGGCAGCCCCCCGAACCCAGCACGCCGTAGAAGGAGTTCATGATGATCTTGATGGCCTGGGAGAGTGCCTTGTTGCTGGCAGCCTTGGCTCTGTCCCTCGCCGCCCATAGGGTGGCGATGAGATCCGGCAAGAAATGCCGCTCGCGGGAGAACATGGCGCCGCGAAAGCCCGGAATGGCGTGCTCGGGATGCTGCAGCCCTTCGATAAGTCCCATGGGGTCGATGCAAAAGGTGCGGATGATGCTGGGGTAGAGGCTCTTGAAATCGAGCACCAGCACGTGGCGATAGAGACCGGGTTTGGAGTCCATCACATAACCGCCGGGGCTTGCGAGCCCCCCGTCGGCCGGCAGATTGGGGGCCACGTAACCGCCACGATGGAGCCGCGGCAGATAGAGGTTGGTAAAGGCCGCCACCGAGCCCCCTACCCTGTCCAGCTCAAGACCGGTGAGGGAAGCGCGCTCGATGGCAAACGGGATGAGGTGGCAGTAATCGAAGATCTCCCACACCAGCTTGCAATCTTCCAGGTTGTAGCGGGCGAGCGCCTCCTTGTCGGAGTGGAACAGCTCGGTGATCTTCTCCCCCCGATTGGCCACGTCCTCGATATCCTTGCCACGGCCAAGCAGTTCGCTCGCCACCGCATCCAGGCTGTAGCTGGCAAACTGCCAGGTGGCGCTTTTGAGGGTATCGATGCCATCGAGCACCATGCGTCCGGGGATAATGACGTTACCGGTCTGGGGATCACCCCGTGACGAGCGCCAGAAGCAGAGCTCACGACCCCGCCCGAGCCGCAGCCGCCGCTTGTTAAGCTCGGCGCGGCGTAGCAGCAGGCGAAAGTCAAAGTTGACCACGTTCCAGCCGATGACCAGATCGGGGTCATGCAGGCTGAACCAGCTCTCCAGCGCACTCAGCAGGGCGCTCTCGTCCTCTACCCACTGGACCTGAGTGCCCCAGCTCTCGGCATCCGCTTCCGGGGTGCCGATCATGATGACCCGTGCATCCTCTTCGCTGTAGAGCCCCACCGAGAAGAGGGCCCCGTCCATGGCGCACTCCACGTCGAGGGACACCCAGGAGAGGGTCGGCGTCACCGCCTGCGGCGCGCAGCGTGCCTCGTTGACCTCCCAGTAGCCCTGTTTACCACCCTTCTTCACCGCCCGGCCATCGAAACGCACACCAGCGGTGATGAAGCGCTCCATCAGGAAGCGCTCCGGCAGCCGGATATCTGCCTCGAAGTGCTCCAGCCCGCGGATCAGCAGCAGCTCGATGGCACGGTGAAAGGCGCTCAGGGTGGCGAAATAGCAGCCCACCACGGGGCGACCATCGAAGGTGTGCATTGGCAGGCGGCGAAACCGCCCGCTCACCCCGGCCCCTTTGAACAGCTCGGCGGCTTCTGCCATATGGCTCTGCGGCAAAAAGAACACCGGCTCCTGCCCCGGCACCACCACCCGCACCGGCCCCTGCGCGCTCCAGAGCCACATCACGATTTCGGTGGTGGCAGGCTGCCCGTTGCGGCCGCGCACATCCCGACCGTGGCGGGTCAGGATAAAACCGTCGAGGGGCGGAGTGGCGGGTACGGTGGGCTGGGTTGCAGTCATGAAGCGTAAAGGGGCTGTCCGAGAATGGGACCATTGTACGTTCATACAGTACCTGCTCGCAATCGTCACGCTGGCTGCGAGGCGGGAGTCAAACTGGTAAGCTCGATCCGGTCGTTATTCCCGCCCATCCCGTTCTGACCACTCTTCGCCGACAAAAGGAGTCTTTGTGGCAATCTATTCCCTGCTGGATCAGCTGGCTATCCCCTACCAGCGTATTGATCATCCCCCAGTGTTTACCTGTGAGGAGGCGAGCAAGTTGCTGCCCGACCTGCCCGCCGCCAAGACCAAGAACCTCTTTTTGCGCGACCCGAAAAGCGAGCGGCTGTTCCTGGTGGTGAGTCCGGAGGAGCACCGGGTCGACCTCAAGGCGCTGGCAGCCATGCTCGGGGTCAAGCGGCTGAGCTTTGGCTCCCCGGAGCGGCTCGATGCGGTGCTCGGCCTCACCCCGGGATCGGTGACCCTGCTCGCCATGGTGCGCGACAGGGAAAAAGCGGTAGAGCTGGTGGTGGACGAGGCCATCTGGCAGGCCGAACAGGTGCAGTGCCATCCGCTGGCCAACACCGCTACCCTGATCATCCGCCTCAACGACGTGCGCCGTCTGCTGACCCATCTGGACAGGGAGGCCATAGTAATGCGCTTGCCTGCTGCAACCTGCGATTAGCACAACGTCTGGCGGTTGGGTTCACCCTGCCGCCAACACAACCACCTTTCACGCAGCGAAATTGACTGACAAGACAATAAAATGGCTCCTTGTGCGCTGATAAATCGAGTCAGCAGTCGCCATCGTGCAAGAAGTCGGAGGTGAGCACATTCAGCCATTTAACCCATTGATAATAGGTTGGATTCATGTTGTGATCGGCCACTGCCAGCGGGCGATACCCCATCGCCTGTTCGTTCACAGGTGACTTCCCAGAGAGCCCCTTGATGCCAAGTCTGTTTTCCTCGGCCCAGTTGTTGAGTCTGGTGCTGTTCGTCACGCTGTCACATGTGGGGGTCGCCACCATTTTCGCCGCCATGTGGCACACCCATCGCCAGATCAGGGCATTGATCTACTGGTCAGCGGGGGAACTGGTTATCGCGGGGGCTTTTTGCTGCCTGCTGCTGCGCCCCCTTGAGGGAAATGCATCCCTTGCCAATATTCTCTGCACCAACCTGCTGTTGATGTCGACCACCCTGCTCTATGAACGGGGGATGCGCCACTTCTTTCGCCGTGAAGCCGACCAACTGGGCTGGCTGCTGCCCACCGTTACCCTCGGCGGTTTCGTCCTGTTTGCCCTGACCGCCCTGCAGCAACCCCTCTTTGATGTGCACAGCCGGATCATCGTGCTCTCCGGCGTGCTCTCGCTGCAGATTGCGCTGCTTATCTGGCAGCTCTGGCGCTACCAGCGGCTGGCCCCCGTCTATCGGGTGCTGCGCTTTGCCATTCTGCTGCTCGGCCTGCAACTGCTGTTGCAACTGCTGCGGATCGCCAAACACCTCTGGCAGCCGGAGCTGGCGGCCAACTCCTTCACCGACCCGCTGCTCGGGCCTGTGATCCTGCTCAGCCTGCTCTTTACCATCGCCCGCAGTTATCTGCTGCTGAGCCTGGTCCACACCCGCCAGCAGCAAGCCCTGCTGGCCACCCAGCGCAAGCTGGAGCGGCGCGCCAATCAGGATGAGCTGACCGGCCTGTTCAGCCGCCACTATTTCGAGCGCCAGGTGGCCCTGCGTGCACGCGAGATGGCTAGCCCTAGCCAGCTGCTGCTGATCGATCTGGACAACTTCAAGCAGATCAACGACCGCCACGGCCACCCCGCCGGTGATGCCATGCTGCGAGCCGTGGGTCGGGAGATCGCTAATACCCTGCCTTCTGAGGGCATGGCCGGTCGGCTTGGCGGCGATGAGCTGGCCCTGCTGCTGATGGCGGACCCGCAGACCCTGCCCGACTATTGTCACAGCCTGCAACAGCAGATCGCCGAGGCGACCCGGGCGCTGGCCGGTGGCCCCATCAGCCTCAGCATCGGCCTCACCTCGCTGCACCCTGACGAGGGATTTGAAGCGGCCTACCTGCGAGCGGATCAGGCTCTTTACGCCGCCAAACAGGCTGGGAGGCAACGGGCCTGCGTGCAGGAGCTCCACCACAACGAGCCGCAGCCGCTGCCGCCCTGCGCGCTCCTGTCATGAGCGCAGTGCTCGCTCTGCAGTGCCGACCGGCCAGCGCAAACCGGCGGGCAGCGCCTTGGCCGACACGGTGGCAATCCGGTTGGCCTTAAAGCCCACCATGGTGAGCGCCGGGCAACGCCCCAGCACCTCGGGTAGCTCGGTAAAGCGGTTCGCGGAGCAGAAGATGATGCGCAGTTTGCCAAACCCGGCCAGCTCGTCGGGGAGCGCGCTTAGCTGGTTGCCGGTGAGATCCAGCACCTCCAGCGTCTCTTTCAGGCTCAAAATCTCGTGGGGGAAAACCGCGAGGTTTTCAGAGAGCTTCAGATGGCGGGCGCCGCACAGTTCACCTGCGCGCAGCTGTTCCAGAGTATGCATAACCGTTTCTCAATCCTGATGATCTGTCTGATGGTGTAGCCAGCCATCAGCGCGCCGAACTCGGGTCCGGCGATTTTAAAGGGGGGCATTATAAAGAATTCGGGGCTCAGTTCGCCCCTTTTGTTGCCGCAAAGGCCTGTATCGACATGTAGCAAAACGAGTTGGAGAGAAAGAGAGCAAGATTCGGGTCGTTCCAGCGAGGAGTGGTTGCCATAGTGGGGGCCAAACCCAAGTCGGTTGGAACCTATTGGGGTTCCAACCCACAGCCAACCCTGTGCGCCTCTTAATCTGGCGCACAACACACCTGCGAGGGAACTGCCATGTCATTACTGTCCAACAAGGTCGCCATCATCACCGGCGCCAGCTCCGGCATCGGCCGCGCCAGCGCCATCCTGTTTGCCCGCGAAGGGGCCAGCGTCGTCGTCGGTGCCCGCCGCCAGCCCGAACTGGATCTGCTGGTGGAGGAGATCCGCCACGAGGGGGGCCAGGCGGTGAGTCTGGCGGGAGATGTGAAAAGCGAGAGTTACGCCCGCGCTCTTGTTGATCTCGCGTTAACCCGTTTCGGCGGGCTCGATATCGCCTTCAACAACGCAGGTACCACAGGCACGCCGTGCAGCGTAGAGCAGCTTGAGCTGACGCAGTGGCAGGAAATTCTGGATACCAACCTCACCAGCGCCTTTGTGGGAGCCAAGTACCAGATCCCCGCCATGCAGGCTCGCGGCGGTGGCTCGCTTATTTTTACCTCTACCTTTGTCGGCCATACCCTGGGGCTGCCCGGTATGGCGGCCTATGCGGCGAGCAAGGCAGGCCTCATTGGCCTGACACGGGTGCTGGCCGCCGAGTATGGGGCACAAGGGATTCGGGTCAACGCCCTACTGCCGGGGGGCACCGACACTCCCATGGGACGGGCCTTTACCGATACGCCGGAGAGTCTCGCCTTTGTGCAGAATATGCATGCCCTCAAACGGCTGGCCCAACCGGAGGAGATCGCCCGCTCAGCCCTCTATCTCGCGTCCGACGCATCCAGCTTTACTACCGGCATTGCCCTGCTGGCCGATGGTGGGGTATCAATTTGTCGCACATGATGTTGTCGCCCCCAACACACTACGACCGAAACCTTATCGTGAGAGCGCCTTATGTCTGATTACGCCCGCATCGCCGATGCCATCCGTTTTATCGCAAGTCAGGTGGAGCGCCAGCCCACTCTGGACGAGATAGCGGCGCACGTTCACTTAAGTCCCTTTCACTTTCAGCGACTGTTCAGCCGCTGGGCCGGAGTGACGCCCAAACGCTATCTGCAGGTGCTGACCCTGGAGCGGGCCAAGGCGCTGCTGCAGGAGTCGCGCCCACTGCTCGAGGTGGCCGATACCCTGGGCCTTAGCAGCGGCTCGCGGCTCTACGATCACTTCGTGCAGCTCGAAGCAGTGACGCCGGGCGAGTACAAGCAGCGCGGGGCCGGGCTGGTTATCGATCACGGGGTGCACGACACCCCCTTCGGTCAGGCATTCGTTGCCCTGACCCAGCGGGGGGTGTGCAACTTTTCGTTTCTCGATGACCAGGCCCCAGAGGCGCCACTGGCCGCCCTCGCCCGCTGCTGGCCCGAGGCAGAGCTTAGGGAGGCGCTATCACGCACCCAGAACGTCATCAACACCATGTTCGATGGCAGCAAGGCGCCTGATCGACCCATCTCCTTGCACGTGAGCGGTACCAACTTTCAGATCAGCGTCTGGCGGGCGCTGCTGCAGATCCCGCCCGCCAAGGTGGTGAGCTACGCCCAGGTGGCGAGCGCCGTCGGCAACCCCAAAGCCGCCCGCGCCGTGGGGCTGGCGGTGGGCGCCAACCCCGTCGCCTTGATGATCCCCTGCCACCGGGTCATCCAGCAAAACGGCAAACTCGGCGGCTATCACTGGGGCGAGACCCGCAAACAGGCGATACACGCCTGGGAAGCGGCGAGGTATGAGTGAAGGTAGCCTTTAGTCTGCTCGGCCTGATGGGGTGGAAGAAACAGGCGTGTTGGTAGTGAGTCAGCAAACAATCAGACAGCGCCAGACAGCGTACGGCAATATAAAGCAGGGAGATCAGAAGAATCGGGGCGCAAATCGCCCCTTTTGTTGCTTTGGCGGGGCATGGCGCTTAGCAACACCACCCCAGCGAATTGACGAAGAGACGTAGGGTGCAATAAGCGCAGCGCATTGCACCATTTGCCGAGCGGCTTTTGTGCAAGGTATGAGAAACAAAAGTAGAGGTGCAATTTCATTTCACCCTACGGGCTTGAAACAGACAATTCTTATTCAAACCGCTGCTCGTGTTCCATATCCTCCCGCTGCTCTCGTTCTTTCTGGCACTCGATTAGCTGAATCAAGTTTACAGAAACTGTTTGAGCCGCAGTCGAAATATCTGCTCTTTCATGTTCAACCAACTTACGAATAGCCTTCTCTCTGGACTGCATTAATTCGGCTCGACTGCCAGACCAAGAGGAAGGAGTGACACGCTCTGCGAATATTTCCAGAACAATAGCAGGGTCAGGAGATGACTCAAGCAGCCTGAGAGCTAACTCTGACATTCTGAGCCCTTCAATCTCGTCATCTTTTTCCCACAAGTGAATGCTTGCTGCAATAGCTACCCATACGCGGGGCTCATTTCTGGCACAACACCACGAAATCAGAAAATCCATATTAATATGGGCAATAGGTGAGAATCGTAAGTCTCTATTACAAATAAAAAACTGCCGTCGTTCTTGTTGCTCTTCAGAGCCTTCAAAGACTCGGTTTAAAAATGCTTCTGGCATCAGCGCAGCTGTTGTCTCAATGGCGCTTTCATATGAATGAACGTAGCCATAGTGCAGATCAACAACAGCAAAGATCGTGTCCAACCACTCCTGTTTTTCTGGCTCATTGCCATCGAAACGTAATGCAGCATTGATGACGCATTCCATGTTGTAATCATCGATCCCAGTGGGATCACAGTGATCCTTTGGAAGACTTAAAATCGCCGCTTTAAGACCAATCTGACGAAAATCAAGGCCAAGCTGATCTCCTGATTCTTTACCATGTAACCGCATACTTAACGCACGCAGCACCACATCACAACCTCCCGGTTTTCTCAGGAGCCGAATCGCAAGATCAATTACTCGTTCTCTGGATAAATCCCCATATTCATCCCGCCATAGGATTGATTCATACATACTCGGGTGAATATCAGAGTCATCCATAATATTCATACAACGATCCAGATCGGCTTCTGTGAAAATCCTTCGAGGATGCAACTCAACCAAACCGTGTCGAGTTTGAGGATGTTGTGCACACTGATCAAGTAATACCTTTGCAAGAGCTGGGTCGATACGGTCAACTTCTTCGATAAAGCCCTCAAAAACTGACAAGTTTTTATATCCTGCAAGCTGTATCTCAAGATACTCAACAAGTTTCAGCCAAGCAGAATATAAATCATGCCCCCCCTTGGCCAAACCTCTCCCGAATGCTGTACGGTAAGGCATGTAGTCATTAGAAAATAGGTTAGGCCCCAGTTCATCGAAATTATGACTTGAGACTGCAAACTCCTCACCCAATTGGAATGCCTTGGTTGTAAGTCGCTTTTCGGCTGCCTGATACTTGTTATGATCGTTGTGATCAAAATCGGTATCCAGCGTCCAAGGGCCATGTACTCTGCTGAGCACATACATCATGATTGTCGGAAGCAAATCATGTGGTTCCAGAGCTTTCTCAAGTGCAACAAGGCTGTCTGGTATGGGCTCTACATTATTTACATTCATTTTCTTTGTATGATTGAAATAGATCGTAGAGCGGACAGCTTTCCAACCATCCCCCCAAGGATGGTGTTCATGTAATTTTCGAGCTGCATCAATCAGTATTTCCCTCATCACTTGCTGGTTCCACATCCCTCGAAATGTATTAGCCATGATCTGTCGTGCAGGGACTTCAAGAGCAGGATCGCCTGAAGTGCCCAATTGTACAGCTTCATCGATAAAAGCGCGGCGCCACTGCACAAGCTCATCATGATTAGGGTGAAGTCCATAGTCTCTCGGTCGAGCACCAAACGCATTACTTCCAAAGCCAGTCCAGCGATCCTCTAGGGCTGTCGAAAGCATCTTGAAACCCAATGATTTACGTCTAGGAACATCAGATGAAAAACATTCATTCATAATGGCAATGCGTTGTTCTAAAGTAGCGTGTGTTCCGGATAGATATGCTTGGAAGAAATTCGTTATCTGCCTTGTCAGCGAGTTGTTACCATCGCTCTCCTTCTCATAATCGGCCAGATGAATAAGAATCCTAATACAGCGTTCGAATGCACTAGGCTCATATGCCAATAATTGCAGAAGATTAATCATGGTTGAAGTGCATATATTCTTACTCGTTGCATCTTCTTGAATGTAAAACGGGGTCAACACCGTTTCAATCCTATCTAGCAGAGCTTCAGGCACAACTGGCGCGATATAATTAAGCATTCTTTCCGATATATCGCTTAATTCTGTTAACCGTCCTAACAACCCGTCAGGCTGAAGCCAACATTCAACAATTTCTTTGGCCACGGGATGATCGTGCAACAGCCCTAACCTGTGCGCGAAAGACATCAGTAAGCGTTGACGACCGGTGGCTTCAAAGGTCGCCCTGAGTTGATCAACTGGAATGCTATTAAGTGCCAATGCAGCCAGCCTATTGGCAACGGCATGAGGCAAAATGGCCCGCCAATGGGCCCTCTTTTGTACGATATGGCGATCTGACAACTTGCTTGTTGCTCGGAACAACTGGCTTACGGAATACCCCGAGATAGAACCCAATACCCCCAGTTCGCTTTGTCCTTCCTCAGCCGTTGAGACCGAAAATGAATAGACTAGAGACAATATTTCAGCCTGCTCCCGTAGACCATCATCCGGATTGTTTCGCTGTTCAAACAAACGGTTAAATAACTGTGCATCTGAAAGCTGGGCCAGACTTTCACCTTCCTCAACTCTCTCTGCAATAGCCAGAGAAACCCGCGCATTACCATCAGCAAACTCCGCTATTCGGCGGGCGTTATTTCGACCGATATTGGGAAAACGACGTAGAACAAGCTGTTCGGCAACCTCAGGCCCCACCGCTTCAATCTGGATGACCTCTGTGGTCTGAGGCTTGTCATCTCTAATGTCATACTCAACGGTAATAAGACTGATCGTACCTTTGGCCGCTACTTTACTGGCTAGAAGAGTGTGCAATTCAGAAGGACAATTATCGAGGATCATAATGGCCCGCCGTCCCTCAGCGATCAGTCTATCCAACATTGCTGTTGCAGAGGGCTCCGGGTTTTCACCGGTATCAACATAAACTGCGATAGTCCGATCGAGCGCATCTGCTCCGACGGATTCATCGAAAAGAGCCTGTACAATTCGGGTCTTCCCAACACCGGATAATCCCGTAATGCGAACCGCTTTATTGGTTGAGCGAATCAGCTCACGCATTGGCCCGATAGCATCCTGAATGGCTAGCTTTTGCCCTTTTCCTGATGGCAGAGTAATTGTCACCCCTGGTGCTGAAATCAAGGTATCTTCTGACCCCTGAGGTGGATTGCTCCAAGCCCCATATGGCTGCCACCCAGAATATCCCTGACCAAGTATTTTTTTGGCCCAGAGCATGACTGACGGGTGCTGCCGCAGCCATTGCACCAGTTTCGAGCGGTCATAAAAATCCAAGTGAATATTGGATCGGTTAGGAGCATCCGCTACCGCATACTGCATTGCTTGCAGGCGATCCTCTTTCATAAGGGGAGAACAATCATCACCCAAGCTGACGATGATATAGCTCCCTCCCTTTGCCGCTTGACCCGTGATAGTCGATGATAATGCACCATCAATAGTCATTTCTGAGGTTATCGCGGCCCTCGGCATTGGATGCTTTTTGGCTTGAAAAATCGTATCAGGTCTTTCAATAAAGCCAGTGCACATTTGCTCGACCGGTACTTTGACGTGCACATCGATACCGCCATCGGGAGCATTTATAGAGCCTGACCAGTGTACATAAGCAGGGCTATGACCATCGGCGGCAATTTCCGCCTCGGCAAGGCGCGCTATTAACTCTTCAAGCTGGGTATCAGAGAGCCGGAGTAAGTCGTCTTTCTCAATATCAAAAATCGCCACGATGCCCTCTGATGCTTCCGAGTTAGAAGGCCACTATATTATTCATATATAAATCAATTATCTACTTGTACAGAAAATGGTGTGACCTATATCGGGAGGTGATTGCATTTCGAACAAAAATATCTACCCACGTCAACAATCGTATGAGTTTCATTTCTCCACTGTTTCGTTGTCCGAACAAAATTTACGTGCAAACTCCAGCAATAAGAAAGACGCCCTAAGGCGTCTTTCTTATTTTCAGGGTTTGAAGCAAACCGGCTAGGAGATTTCCCCCTCCCCGCCTTGCCCTACCACCCAATCAGATTGGGGTAATGGAGGTGATATGGGCATCCCCGTCCAGTGATTTGAAGATCTGCACCACGGCTTCGCCATGGATCGGTTTGGCAAGCGGCACAGTGCTCTTGCACTTGAAGCGGTAGTTGGTGCCAGCCACCACTTGAGTGGAGACTTCAAAGGGTACGTACTGCACCCCGACAAATCCTTTCAGCGCCTGATCAAATACCGCCTGATCCTCGGCGGTCAGCTTGTGATATGCGGTCCATCCACCCACCAACACTGCTTGTTCTGACATATCAAACTCTCCGTGCTCTATGATCCCGACTCGTTTGGCCGTTCGGGCTGCGCCCCGTTGATTCAAGTGGTTTCCGGTCTCCACCGGGGTGTCATCACTGCCGGTTGGCGCGATGACGATGGGCCCGTTTGCGCAGCTATCTGCAACTCGATCAGCCCTCCCCCCAGCCACAAGCCGCTGTTGACAGCGGGCTCAATTGGCATGAGAGAGCCTAGTGCGAGATGGCAAAAATGCCCCTGTCACATATGACAGGGGCAAGGTGGCAAAAAAGCTGCTCGAAAAAAGAAGATATGTGGCGCAAACGATTGAGAAAAGAAAAGACGCCTCAAGGGCGTCTTTTTGCATTTTTATGCTCGAAGGGCAGAAGGGCGCGAGCCGCTTATTCCCATTCGATAGTTGCGGGCGGCTTGCCGGAAACGTCGTACACCACGCGGGAGATACCGTTGATCTCGTTGATGATGCGGTTCGATACGTGACCGAGGAAGTCGTACGGCAGGTGAGCCCAGTGGGCGGTCATAAAGTCGATGGTTTCAACGGCGCGAAGCGCAATAACCCAGTCATATTTACGACCATCGCCCATCACGCCAACGGAGCGCACCGGCAGGAACACGGCAAACGCCTGGCTGACCTGGTTGTAGAGGTCAGCTTTGCGCAGCTCTTCGATAAAGACTGCATCGGCGCGGCGCAGAATATCGCAGTACTCTTTCTTCACTTCGCCAAGGACGCGCACGCCCAGACCCGGGCCCGGGAACGGGTGACGGTAGAGCATGTCGTAGGGCAGACCCAGCTCAAGACCAACGCGGCGCACTTCGTCTTTGAACAGCTCGCGCAGCGGCTCGACCAGACCCATCTTCATCTCTTCCGGCAGGCCGCCGACGTTGTGGTGAGACTTGATGACGTGGGCCTTGCCGGTCTTGCTGGCAGCGGATTCGATAACGTCCGGATAGATGGTGCCTTGCGCCAGCCACTTGGCGTTTTTCAGCTTTTTCGCTTCATCGTCGAACACTTCGACGAAGACGCGGCCGATGATTTTGCGCTTGGCTTCCGGCTCGTCAACACCTGCCAGGGCAGAGAGGAAGCGCTCTTCCGCTTCAACCTTGATGATGTTCAGACCAAAGTGGTCACCAAACATCTCCATCACTTGGGTGCCTTCGTTCAGGCGCAGCAGGCCGTTGTCGACGAAGACGCAGGTCAGGCGATCGCCGATGGCGCGGTGCACCAGCATGGCAACCACGGAGGAGTCGACACCGCCGGAGAGGCCGAGGATCACTTCATCGTCACCCACCTGCTCGCGGATGCGGGCAACGGCGTCGTCGATGATGGTGGCCGGGGTCCAGAGGCATTCGCAGCCGCAGATATCTTTGACGAAGTGCTCCAGCATGCGGGCCCCCTGACGGGTGTGGGTCACTTCCGGGTGGAACTGCACGCCGTAGAAACGCTTGGCCTCACACGCCATGGCCGCGTGCGGGCAGGTCGGGGTCTGGGCGATGGTGGTGAAGTCGGCCGGAATGGTGGTGACCTTGTCACCGTGGCTCATCCAGACATCCAGCAGGGCATTGCCGTTGTCGGCGATGGCATCTTCGATGTTGCGCAAGAGGGCACTGCTCTTGCCAGCTTCGCCCAGCACTTCCACCTTGGCGTAACCGAATTCACGCTCAGTAGAGGATTGCACCTTGCCACCCAGCTGCTCGGCCATGGTCTGCATGCCATAGCAGATACCGAACACAGGGACACCGGCGTTGAATACATACTCGGGGGCCCGCGGGCTGCCAGCTTCGGTGACGGATTCGGGGCCGCCGGAGAGGATGATGCCGCTCGGATTGAATTCGCGGATCTGCTCTTCGGTTACGTCCCAGGCCCACAGTTCGCAGTAAACGCCGATTTCGCGCACGCGGCGGGCGATCAGCTGGGTGTACTGGGAACCGAAGTCGAGGATAAGGATACGGTGCTGGTGAATGTCTTTAGTCATTTTATTCCTGCATCAGGCTGATGTTGTCACAAAGGGCACGGGATAAAAAAAGGGTGGAAAAACGGGGCGCAGGGCCCCGTTTTATCAGCCCATCCGATAGTTGGGGGCTTCTTTGGTAATGGTCACATCGTGGACGTGGGACTCTTTCATCCCGGCGCCGGAGATGCGCACGAACTCAGCTTTGGTGCGCATATCGTCGATGGTGGCGCTGCCGGTCAGGCCCATGGAGGAGCGCAGGCCGCCCATCTGCTGGTGGATGATCTCTTTGAGGCGCCCCTTGTACGGCACGCGACCTTCGATACCTTCCGGCACCAGCTTGTCGGCGGCGTTGTCGGTCTGGAAGTAGCGGTCGCTGGAGCCTTTGGACATGGCGCCCAGGGAACCCATACCACGGTAGGATTTGAAGGAGCGACCCTGATAGAGCTCGATCTCACCCGGCGCTTCTTCAGTACCGGCGAACATGGAACCCACCATGACGCAGCTGGCGCCCGCGGCAATGGCCTTGGCGATGTCGCCGGAGAAGCGGATACCGCCATCGGCAATCACCGGAATACCGGTGCCTTCCAGCGCGTCAACGGCGTCGGAGATGGCGGTGATCTGGGGCACGCCCACACCGGTCACGATACGGGTAGTACAGATGGAGCCCGGGCCGATACCGACCTTGACCGCATTGACACCGGCCGCAGCCAGCGCCTTGGCGCCCGCGGCGGTCGCCACGTTGCCACCGATGATCTGCAGATCCGGATAGGCATCGCGAGTGGCCTTGATGCGATCCAGCACGCCCTGAGAGTGACCGTGGGAGGAGTCGATCAGCAGCACGTCAACACCGGCTTCCACCAGCGCAGCGACGCGCTCTTCGTTACCGGCACCGGCGCCAACGGCAGCACCGACCCGCAGACGACCCTTGTCATCTTTACAGGCGTGGGGCTTGCGCTCGGCTTTCTGGAAATCTTTAACGGTGATCATGCCCTTGAGTTTGAAGTCGGCGTTCACCACCAGCACTTTTTCGATACGGTGCTTTTGCATCAGGGCAACCACCTCTTCGCGAGGGGCCCCTTCACGCACGGTGACCAGACGATCTTTCTGGGTCATGATCTGTTCAACGGTCTGGGAGAGGTCAATCACGAAGCGCACGTCACGGCCGGTGATGATACCGACCAGCTGATTGCCGTCAGTCACCACGGGGTAACCGGCGAAGCCATTCTTGTGGCTCAGCTCCTTGATTTGGGCGATGGTCATGTCAGGGCGCACGGTGACGGGGTCAGTGACCACGCCGCTCTCGTACTTCTTGACCTTGCGCACTTCGGCAGCCTGCTGCTCGATGGACATGTTCTTGTGGATAAAGCCGATACCGCCTTCCTGGGCCAGTGCGATAGCCAGACGGGCTTCGGTCACTGTGTCCATGGCAGCGGAGATCATCGGGATGTTCAAGCTGATGGCGGAGGTCAGCTTGGTACGCAGATCGGCAGTATTGGGAAGAACTTCGGAGTGGGCGGGAACCAACAGTACATCGTCGAAGGTTAACGCTTCTTTGGCAATCCTGAGCATGGCAATATCTCACCGTTGAGGAAGTGGGGGTGTAAAATATTGCCGACGAAGTTTACTCACGCATTGGTCACTGGTAAAGAAGTTTTTTGAATTTTTTATGGCATAGCCCTCTTTTAGGCGGCCAAAACGCCAAAAAACCAAGATTATCAGTACGAAAAGCGCCATTTCGGGGCAAAAGAGTTGGCTAACCGGTGATTTATGCAAAACCGGTAGGTGCCGACGCAGCCTAACCCCCATGCAAAGGGATGATCGACAGGGGCTCAGGGGGCAAGCGGCCTCTGACCACCCTCCCCTTGTCTTGTGTCCTTGTATCGTCTCTTGCCCTCGCGGCGACCACTCGCACCGGTATCATTCTCTTCTCAATGTCCTTTGCTCGGGCTGGATAATAAATTTCGCCCGCTGCCAATATATATTTTCTGGCAAAACAAGGGTTGCCTCTCTTTATTATTTTCGCCCCACCATCCGCAGCAAGGTATTATCTTTATCCAGCAGATGATGTTTCAACGCCCCGACAATGTGCACCAACAAAAATGCCAGCATGACATATGGCAAATAAATATGGATTGTGTGGGCAATATCCCGAACGGATTCACTGAATGGAATCACGTTGGCAGGATCACGGATATCTGGATTCATCGGGATAATAGACCAGCCAAATATCGCGACACCTCGGCCAGCCGCTGCGGAATAACAGAGACCGGACACCGGAATAAGCAGCGTTGAAATCAGCAAACCCCAGTGGATCGCCCTGGCTGCCAATGCCTCGTAAACAGGATATTGACGCACAGGCTCAGGCCACCCTTTAACAAGGCGGAGAATGGCGCGGGGCAGGATCAAGATAAGTGCAATCACCCCCAGAGATTTATGCAGGGCATAGAGATCCCATATTTCAAATTTAACCATCAGATAGCCCACAAGGGTCAGGCCAATCATCAGCAAGGCAACCGACCAGTGCAGCAAACGGGTCGTCAAACTTAAGTGGGTTGAGGGATTCATAAGCAACTCCAAACAGGGGGCGAGTAAACGCTGGTCAAGATGGTGGCGCCGTGAACATCAGCGGGACAAGATATATCAACGGCATCTAGGCAAGCCGCAACGCGGCCAGATGCAGGCAAGCGCGAGGGCTTTGTCGGGAGCCATACTGCCTGCCCGGATAAACGGCAGCGTTTCCAATCTTGCTTTTCTGCTGCTGGCGCCTCCTGCTTAACGTCCTCCCCCTGTTTCGGGTTAAGATAGCGGCCACCGTTTTATCCCGGCCCCGCCGGAGCAGACCACAGGTACGCCATTGAACCGATTTACCCCATCCAGTGCGGCGAACGGCCGCGAGCAGCAGGTCTTTACCGTCACCCGCCTCAACAGCGCAGTGCGCATGATCCTGGAGCAGGATCTGGGGCTGGTGTGGCTGACCGGCGAGCTCTCCAATCTGGCGGTGCCAAGCTCCGGCCACTGGTATTTCTCGCTTAAGGACATGTCGGCCCAGGTGCGCTGCGCCATGTTCAAGGGCAACAACCGGCGGGTGGCGTTTCGCCCACAGGATGGCATGCAGGTGCTGGTGCAGGCGCGGGTCTCTCTCTATGAGCCGCGCGGCGACTACCAGCTGATCATCGAGTCGATGCAGCCGGCGGGCGACGGCGTATTGGCCCTGCGTTTTGAAGAGCTCAAGCGCCGCCTCGGCGCCGAGGGGCTGTTTGACGAAAGCCGCAAGCGGCCGCTGCCCCGCGAACCACGGGCGGTGGGACTGGTCACCTCTTCTACCGGCGCCGCCCTGCACGATATGCTGACGGTGCTTAAACGGCGCGCGCCGGATCTGCCGGTCTTTATCTACCCGACCCAGGTGCAGGGGAGCGCCGCCATCAGCCAGATCGTCGCAGCAATCACCAAAGCGAACCAGCGCGCCGAGGTGGATGTGCTGATCGTCGGGCGCGGCGGCGGCTCGCTAGAAGATCTCTGGTGCTTCAACGAAGAGGCGGTGGCGCGTGCCATTGCCCACTCTGCCATACCTGTGGTGAGCGCGGTGGGCCACGAGGTGGATGTCACCATCAGCGACTTTGCCGCCGACTTGCGCGCCCCTACCCCATCGGCCGCCGCCGAGCTGGTGGCACCGGACAATCAGGCCCGTATTCAGCGCCTCGCCCACCTCAAGCAGCGACTGCTGCAGGCGATGAGCCGCCAGCAGACCGCCGCCCGCCACGATTTCATCCTGCTGCAAAAGCGGCTCGACCATCAGGACCCGAAACGGCGACTGGAGCAGCAATCCCAGCGCCTCGACGAACTCTCCACCCGTTTGCAGCAGCTATTGCGCCAGCGACTGCATCAGGGTGAGCGGCGCCTCACCAACCTTGAGCTGCGCCTGCAGGGCAAAAGTCCGGAGCGCCTCTTGGCAGCTGGCAAGCGCCGCCATCAGCTGGCCGAGGAGCGACTCTATGCCCTGATTGCCAAGCGGCAAGACCTTGCCAGTCACCGCCTCGCCATGCTCACCGCCCGCCTCGACGGGGTGAGCCCGCTTGCCACTCTGGGTCGCGGCTACTCCATCACCCGCAATGCACGTGGCGACGTCATCAGCCGCGCCGATCAGGTCAACAGTGGCGACCAGCTCCTCACCACCCTGGCGCAAGGTAGCCTGCAGGTGCGGGTCGAGGAAGTTATCAACGACTCAGCGCAGTAGATCGGCTGCATCAAACCACCAGCCAATCTGCTATTCAGCCCGGCAATCAGCCAAAAACAAAGGCCACCACCGCAAACACGGTGGTGGCCTTTTTTATCTCGGGTGCTGGCAACCGCTCACCCCTTGGTACGGCGCGCCACCAGAGTGAACTTGTAGTCATCGCTCTTGAAGAAGTTGCGACTGAACTCGAACACGGTGCCATCTTGCAAAAAGCCGCGGGAGACCTTCTCGATAATGGGCTTGGCGGGATCGATACCGAGCGCCTCCACCACCTGCGCCGAGGGGAGCACCGGGATGATCTCCTGCTCGCTGCGGTCAATCACCAGCTGCTTCACCTCTTCGATGTAGTGGTACTTCGAGCCCTGCATCACCGCATAGCTGAGGTCGGGGAAGAGGGCGAGCGGCATCCAGGTCTCCTCCAGCGTTACCGCGATCTGGCGAATAAAGCGCACCCGCTTGACGTAGTAGACCAGCGCCCCTTCCAGCAGATTGAGCCGCTCGGCCAGCTCGCTGCTCGCCTTGATCACCTCGAAGGCGAGAATGTCGCTGTGGGTCTCGGCCGCCGGATCGGTCACCTTCTCATAGAGGCTGGTGAGCTGATAGATGTCGTAGTTCACCTTCTCCTGCCGCACATAACTGCCGCTGCCCTGAATGCTCTCGATGACGTTGAGTTCGGTCAGCTGCTTGAGGGCCTGACGCACCGTCACCCGGCTCACCCCGAACTGCTCGCGCAGCTCGGCTTCGGTGGGCAGGGCATCGCCGGGGGCCAGCTCCCCTTGCGCAATCCACTGCTGGATGGTGTCGGCTATCTGGCGATACATGGGTTTTTTCGACACGAAAGGCCACCTCGTCGGCTCTGCACCATGATAAATGGAAGAGGCGCCATTCTACCCCAGTTGCCCGGCAGACAAAACGGCTCAGCCTCATTTGACCTAACAAATCACCTTGAACAAACAATACAAAAGCAATACAAATAACTAATTGTATGATACCACTCACAAAAATCAGTCGGCCGGTTTGTTAGCATCGCTGTCACTTTCACCATGACGGCTTGCTGGCAAGCCAACCTGACAGAGGATCATCATGAATCTGACCAGTCTTACCGGCCCCCATCTCATCACGTTGCAAACCCGGTTTGCCGATCGGGATGCGGCCATTCATGCCCTGGCTGATCGGCTCGATCAGGCCGGCAAGCTGCACGACAAGGCTGCCTTTCTGGCTGCGGTCATGGCCCGAGAGGCGCAGGGCCCCACCGCCCTTGGCGAAGGGCTGGCGGTGCCACACGGCAAGTGCGATGCGGTGCGTGAAGCAGCCTTTGCCGTCGCTACCCTGAGCGAGGAGCTGGGCTGGGAGGGGATCGACGGCCCCGAGCCGGTCAATCTGATCTTCATGCTGGCGATCCCGACCGATCAGGCGGGCTCCACCCATATGCAGCTGCTCACCACCCTCACCACGGCCCTGGTGGATGACGATACCCGCGAGGCGGTGCTGGCGGCCCAGAGTGCCGAGCAGCTGATGGCGCTGCTCGATGGCGAAGGGGATAGTGGCAAGCAACCAGCAAAAGAAGACAACCTAGATACAAATCAACCCACTGTGGTCTGTGTCACCGCCTGCCCGGCGGGGATCGCCCACACCTATATGGCCGCCGAGTATCTGGAAAAGGCGGGGCGCAAGCTGGGGATTCGGGTACTGGTCGAGAAGCAGGGTGCCAACGGCATCGAGGATCGCCTGCCGCAAGAGGCACTCGATGCTGCGGTGGCCTGCATCTTCGCCGCCGAGGTGGCCATCAAGGAGCAGGAGCGTTTTGCCGGCATCCCCCGGATCGAGACGCCGGTGGCCGAGCCAATCCGCCATGCCGAGCGGATCCTCAATGATGCGCTGGAAGCGGCCAAGAGTGGTCGCACAGCCCCGACGCCCAACCCCAGCCAGAGCGACGCGCCGACCGGCAAGAAGGTGAGCCTCAAGACCGAGCTCAAGCAGGCGCTGCTGAGCGGTATCTCCTTTGCCGTGCCGCTGATCGTGGCGGGTGGTACCGTGCTCGCCGTCTCTGTGCTGCTGGCCCAGATCTTCGGCCTGCAACATCTGTTTGATACCGAGAACTCCTGGCTCTGGATGTACCGCAAGCTGGGCGGTGGCATGCTGGGCACCCTGATGGTGCCGGTGCTGGCGGCCTATACCGCCTATTCGCTGGCAGACAAACCGGCGCTGGGCCCGGGCTTTGCGGCGGGACTGGCCGCCAACATGATTGGCTCCGGTTTTCTCGGCGGCGTGGTCGGTGGTCTTATCGCCGGTTACCTGATGCGCTGGGTCAAGCAACATGTGCGCCT
>NZ_JBFODV010000291.1:0-15916 GCF_040908495.1 Aeromonas sp. R1-1
AATGAATTGCTGAAATAAACTGTTCGACTTCTTATTGCTAAGAAATCGTCTTGGTCACTTCACCAGACATTGAAAATCAAAAATTGTTTTTGATGCTCGATGCTGTGAGTGCCCACACAGATTGCTTGATTCAAATTGTTAAAGAGCGACGCAACAGTGTGTTGCTGCGGGAGTGGCATTCTACTCAACCGCCTTCTCGAGTCAAGCCTTATTTTCAAAGGCTTTTCGAGGTTATCGACGAGGTTATTTGCGTTGCCGCTTGCCCTGTCGATGTGGCGCATTATAGAGATCCAGCTCACATTGGCAAGGCTTTGCCGCAATAAAATTGCAAAAAAGTGCAATTTCTTGGTTATTCATATCAATACACAGCCTTTATACAGACTTATCCACAACCAAGGGTGAAGTGAGGACGTTTTACACCGGATAAATGCCTTACAAGGGTACTGGCCTGGCACTCATCCATCATCGCAGCACCGTCGCATCCGACGCACTGCACCAACGGCCGCTTCTATATAAAGATGCGTATATAGCAGTGCTTATCCCAATCCAGCCTCTTTGACCCAGCACGCTATCAGCTCGCCAGCGGGAAGATCCCGGCAGCCCGATACATCCTGCCCAGCCCAGAGCGGAGAGAAGCCGCTGTCCCCAACCTTCTCGGCGGCGGCACGCAGCGGTGCCAGTGCGCCACTGGCATAGGGGAAGTGAGGGGCAAGATCCGAGAGCGGGCTCAGCTCACGCATCAAACGGTTGACGATACCCCGCGCCGGACGGCCACTGAACAGATTGGTCAGTGTCGTCTGCTGGCCTTGGGGCGAGTGGAGGACAGCGCGATGCAGCGCCGAGGTGGTCGCTTCATGGCAGCAGAGAAAGGCGGTGCCCATCTGCACGGCGCTCGCCCCCATTGCCAGCGCGTTGGCGATCCCCTTGCCATCGACGATACCGCCTGCGGCAATCACCGGCAGATCGGTCACCGCGAGGATCTGCGCCAGCAGGGTCAAGGAGCTCTGCTGCAAGGCGAGATCATCGGAGAGGAAATGACCGCGATGACCGCCCGCCTCCAATCCCTGAGCGATGATGGCATCGGCGCCGTGTTGAGCGAGCCAAATAGCCTCCGCCACCGTGGTGGCACTGGCAAATACCTTGCCCCCCGCAGCCTTCACCCGGGCAAGCAGCTCGGGCGCGGGCAGACCGAAGTGAAAGCTGACCACCGCCGGTCTGAACTCAGCCACCATGGCGGCATAATCCTCATTGAAAGGTGCACGGCTTGGCGCCGTCGTAACAGCTGGGGGCTGTACGCCGAACTCGGCATAGTAGGGAGCAAGGCACTGCTGCCAGCTGGCCAGAGCAACGGGATCAGGTTCCCGTTGCCGATGGCAGAAGAAGTTGATGTTAAATGGCCCAAGGCCGCTTTGGGCAAGTCGCTCCAGTTCGCTGCGCAGCTCCGCTGGCGTGAGCATGGCGGCAGGCAAGGAGCCCAAGCCGCCCGCACGGGTCACGGCCAGCGCCAGCTCGCTTCTCTGCACACCGGCCATCGGCGCCTGAATAATGGGATAACGCATCCCAAGTTCGCTAAAGAGGCTCATCCATTCACCCCTTTTGCAGCGTCCGCCACCAGATGCGCGCGGGCCAGCGCAATGGCACCGTTGATGGCACTGCGCGCCTGCGGGCTGTTCTGCCAGCAAGTCGAGCCCAGCATGCTGGCTACCCGCTGGACAATATGGGTGGTATCGGCCTCGGCCAATCCGGCCAGGGTATGATAGCCCAGCTGTTCGAGCCGCCCGATAACGGTCGGCCCTACCCCTTTCACCCCGAGCAACATTGCCCGTTCTTGCGGGCCAAACCGGTTGTTGCCATCCATCTGTCAGACTCCTTTCCGATAACCGTGGTTACACATCAGGCCCGCAAGGGGCCCGATGGAGAGAGTGGAGGCTTAACGCACACTGCGCAGCAGGAAGTCCGGCTGACCACAGGAGCGACGCTCACGCTTTTGCATCTCGGCGGAGCAGGTGACCGCATCCGTCCCCTCTTTATTGACGCAGATGTAGATCTCCCGCAGGAAGCGGCCACCATCGGCGCACGCTACCGTGATGTTGTCGGGGGCCAGCCACTCGTTGGCGCTCGCCAGATCGGCCTTGAGCTGGAAGCTGGTTTTGCGCAGCGGCTCCTCCGGGGATTGATAAGCCGCCGGGATCTTCACCTTCTGGCGCAGATCGCTTGCCAGCTGATGGAAGTCCTGCTGGCTCAGGCCGGAGCAGGTACCGTGCTTCTCCCACTCATGGCGATAGAGGAAACGGCTGGGGTAGAGGTCGGCAAACTCGCTCTCCATATCGGGATCGAGCCGTTCGCGAGTGCAGTTGCTGGGGTAACCGCGATCGTACTGGGGCCAAAGACCATGCAGCACAAAGCCCAGCTTGCGGGAACACTGGTCCCGATCCGCCGGTTTGACGGCGCAGTGCTCGGGCGACCAGGAGAGCGCCATGGCGTAATAGTCAAACTCCCCCGCCTCCCCTTTGGCCTGCACGGCCGAGGAGAGCAACAAACCACCCGCCAACAGGGCAATCATCTTCTTCATCTATATATGTCCATTTCAACCAACTCGGGAATTGCTGCAATGCTCCCATATTCCAGCGCGCGGAAACAGTGGTCCCGCCAAGGCTTGCGACAAGGGTCAGACCACTTAGGGGTTTCACCGGATACTAACGAGGCGTAAGCTGGCATCCTGGCGCCGGGTGCGCCACCGCATCATTTCAAGCAACCACAGGATGTAACATGATCCGCAAGAATCCCTCCGGCCATCTGCCTGTCATCGACGAATCCGCCTATATCGACAAGACCGCCATCATCTGCGGCAAGGTGATCATCAAAGAGAATGTCTTTGTCGGCCCCTATGTGGTGATCCGTGCCGACGAGGTGGATGAGAGTGGAGATATGGAACCCATCGTCATCGGCGCCAACTCCAATATCCAGGATGGCGTGGTGATCCACTCCAAATCCGGCGCCGCCGTCACCATCGGCGAGTACACCTCCATCGCCCACCGCTCCATCGTCCACGGACCGTGCGAAGTGGGAAACCGGGTCTTTATCGGCTTCAACAGCGTGCTGTTCAACTGCCATATCGGTGACGGTGCCGTGGTGCGTCACAACTCGGTGATCGATGGCTGCGATCTGCCGCCGGAGTTCTACGTCCCCTCCACCACCCGCATCAACCAGCAGAGCGATCTGACCCATATCCCACGGGTTTCAGTGGATGCAGCCGAGTTCTCCGAGGACGTGGCCCACACCAATATCGATCTGGTCAAAGGGTACAAGGCGCTCTCCAACGAGTTCTGATCCCTCTGTATTCCCAGAGAACAAAACGGGCGCCGAGGCGCCCGTTGCTATTTCTATCTCCATTTATATTTGTACGACTTGTACGGCTCAGGAGCACTTCTTCAGGCTGATATGCCAGTTGGCGCCGGATTGCACCTGATGCTTGGCGGCGAAGCTGTCCATGTTCAGCGCCACCGACACCTGCAGCAGGCTGTTGAGGTAGACCAGCGGCTGACCTTCCGGCACATCGCCGAAGCTGCTGACGTAAGGGGCCTTGCCGTCATATTTGACCACATCCCCTTCGCGGATCTTGATGCAGGCGTTATCCCCCTTGTTGATCCCCGCCTTGGTCAGCAGGACATCATCGATATTGGTCCAGACGTTGCCGTACTGCACATCGAGGATCGGGATGGTGCCCTTGAGGGTGCCATCTTTCTCGGCTACCGCAGGCTGATAGGGGATCTTCACCACCTCGGCAGGCAGCAGCGGGCCGACCTGCTCGTAGCTGATGGCGCCGGAGGCGAGCCGTGCGCCGGTGTAGGCGTACACATCACGGCCATGGAAGGTGTAGGACTTCTCGGAGCCCTTGAGGCGGTTGAGCTTCTCATCGATCTGGCGCACCGCCTCGATGCCGAAGTGCTCGGCCACCAGAGTCAGGGTGCCGTTGTCCGGGGTCACGATGAAGTGGCCGCTCCTGGTCTTGAGCACTACTGATTTGCGCTCGGTACCGACACCGGGATCCACCACGCTGACAAACACTGTGCCCTTGGGCCAATACTGCAGGGTCTGGTAGAGGCGGTAGGAGGCTTCCCAAATATTGTAAGCCGGGATCTCGTGGGTCAGGTCATAGAGCGGCAGGGTGCGATCCACCCCGAAGGCAACCCCCTTCATGGCCGACACGGCGCCATCTTTGAGGCCGAAATCGGTCTGGATCACCAGCGCTTCGTTGGCGGCGGCGATGCCGCTTGCCAGCATGAGGGCGAGCGCAATAGCGCGGGGAGCGGTACGAATATCCATATCTGAACTCCTGAATCATCTGAGGATAACGAAACGGCAACAGCCATTTAGACATCCAGACTGCCACTGATGGATTTTTTTGCAAGGGGTTTGCAACAAAGTGAGGGACGACTCGCAGAAATTGTGCTCGCCAAACGTTGGCGGCGGGGGTATCAAAGGCAGAATGGGAAAACGTTTACAATACAGGAGCTAAGCACCATGACACAACCCGTACCGGAGATGATGACCCTGCTGCTGGAGATTGGTGAACAGAGCAGTCAGCTCTGGCTGAGCCAGCCAGATGCGGCCCCGTCACACTACCCGCTGGCCTTTGGCATCCACGCCATCCAGCCCGGGCCGTTTCGCCACGCGCCGCCCACCCCGCTCGAACTGGAGCGGGCCATCATGGTGGTGGAAGATGAGCTGATGCGCATCGCCCCGCAGATCCCGCCCGGCTTGCAGCTGACCCTGCGCAGCCAGCCGTCGCTGGCCGAAGTGCTGGGGGACAACCAGCTCGACCGGGATCTGGTGGAGCAAGCCTTTGGCCAGCTGGCCACCATGGCGGAAGGGGATCCCCTCGCCGCCAGCTTCCTGCCACGCGACGAGCACTTTGCCGCCGTGCTGCTGATCGTCAGGGAGTGGCTGCACCATCTGGCCAGCGAGAGCGTACTGATCGTGGAGTAGGGATAAATAAGTGGTGAGGTCTTCAGCTTCAGGCAAGGTTTGTCGGTGGATCCTGTCGGGATTTCATTCTCGTATACTTTGCCCGTATGGCGCCCTCGCCCCTATCGATACTCTAACCAGACACCTATGACCTTATTTTCAGGTAACCCCCCAGCCTTGCGCTGGCCACCGGCGTTTGCTCGCCAGTTCATCGTCAAAGTGGCCGGATTGGCCCTGCTCGCCCTGACCGGGCTGGGCACTGTCTTCTACTACACCTATCTCACTATCCAGCACGACATGGATCTCATCACCGCCAGACAGAAGAACGTGTTCGAGGTCTTCTACCAACGGGCCAAGATCCTCAAGGTGGAGAACATCACCAGCTATCTGGCACAACACCATCTGCTCGATCAACCACCGCCCCCGAATAGCGTCGGCAGCGACTATCTCTACGGATATGACCTCAAAAGCAAATACCGCTTTGCCGATATTCCGCTGCAATACCCGGCAGCCAATATCCTCAACACCTTCCGCTATGCCCTCTCCTATCCGGAGGTGATCAACATCTACACCATCTGGAATGACTACCGGCTGATCGGCATGGTGGCCGACAACAATGTGCTGCCCGCCAGACTGGCGCCGATCAAGGTGGATCTGATGACCCTGCCCGCCTGGTATCACTACTTCGGTTGCGCCAGCTTTGCCCCCGGACGCCCTTTGTGCAGCGCCGATGAGGCCTTTGTCTCCGATATCGAGATCGACAGCTTCAGCATGCGCAACACCATAGTGATGTACTTCCCCTTCATTCATCAGTCGGGGCGCGGCGGTTACAAATACGGGCTGCTCGGTATCGATATCGCCGTCGATGAAGCATTTAACGATGTGTTGCGCCCCTTCGATACCATCAACCCGACCCGCACCAACATATCGTTTGAAGCCGCCGAGCCCTGCAGCCCGAGGCATCTCTGCCTGAGCAAACCCTTTATGCGCACCAAGGCGGGGGATGATCTCTATCTGAAGTGGTCCTACAGCTGGTTCGATTTCGTCAAGCTGGCCCTGCATGGCGCAGCATTCAAGGTCTATCTCATCGTGCTGTTGCTGGGCATGGTGGCCTGGAAGCAGATCTACCTGCGGCTGCGCACCCTGGCGCACACCGACCACCTGACCCGACTGCCACGCCGGGATGTGCTCTGCCAGAGTCTGCTCCACGAGCACGACTACCTGATGATCCTCGATATCGACAACTTCAAGTCGATCAACGACACCCATGGCCATAGCGTCGGGGATCTGGCACTGGTCGCCTTTGCCCGCCATCTCAGAAGCAATATCCGCAAGGTGGACAGCGCCATCCGCTGGGGTGGCGAGGAGTTTATCGTGCTGTTCAAGGGGATGGAGGATGACGAGATGATGATCCACTCGGCTGGTCGCCTGCTGGATCGACCATTGGGGATCCCCGAGCTGCCCACCCCCATCACCTTCTCCGCCGGGGTGATCCGCATTCGCGACTACCTCACCGTCACCGAGGCGGTGCATCTCGCCGACGAGCTGCTCTACCACGTCAAACAGCACGGCAAGCACAACATCGCCTGCTACGAGGGCAAAAAGATCCGGCTGATCCGCCCGTTGCCGGACGACACAGAGGCATAGCCGCCTTCTGCCGCTCCCCCTGCTTCTGTTACCATCGCGGCCACGATCACTCACTGCATCGTGGCCGCAGGCCGCGATAACCCCGACTGGTGCCCCTATGTCCACAGCCTCCTTTGCCGAACTGGCCCTCTCCCCCCGCTTGCAGCAGACCCTGACCGAGCTTGGCTATGCCGCACCGACCCCCATTCAGGCTCGCGCCATCCCCGTCATTCTGGCGGGGCGGGATCTGATGGCGGGGGCACAGACCGGCACCGGCAAGACCGCCGCCTTTGTGCTGCCGCTGCTGGAGCAGTTGCTTGCGCAGCCACAAATGGAGTCCCAACGCCCGATCCGGGCACTGGTGCTGGTGCCGACCCGCGAGCTGGCGGTGCAGGTCGCCGAGAGCGTGGCGCGCTACGGCCAGGGCACCGGTCTCACCAGCACGCAAGTCTACGGCGGGGTGAGTATCGCGGCGCAGGTGGAGGCGCTTCAGACCGGGGTGGATATCCTGATCGCCACCCCGGGCCGTCTGCTCGACCATCTGCGTCAGGGGGCGTTGAGTCTGGCCGCGCTGCGCCATCTGGTGTTTGACGAGGCGGACCGCATGCTCGACATGGGCTTTATGGACGAGATCAAGGCGCTGCTGAAACAGATCCCGGCGGGTCGCCAGACCCTGCTCTTCTCCGCCACCTGCGACGACAACCTGTTTGCCCTCTGCAAGGTGCTGCTGCGCGACCCCGAGCTGATTGAAGTGGCACCGCGCAACACCACGGCGGCCGAGGTGGAGCAGCGGGTCTACACGGTGGACAGCGATCGCAAGCTGGCGCTGGTCGAACATATGCTCAAAGTGAAAGGGTGGGCACCGGCACTGATCTTCAGCCGCACCCGCCAAGGTGCTGACAAGCTGGCCCAGCAGCTTGGCAAGGCGGGCATCAATGCGCTGGCCTTCCACGGCGATCTGTCGCAAAGCGCGCGGGAGAAGGTGCTGCTGGAGTTTCGCGCCGGCACCTTGCAGGCGCTGGTTGCCACCGACGTGGCGGCCCGCGGCCTCGATATCAGCGATCTCAACTACGTGATTAACCTCGAGTTCCCGTTTGTGGCAGAGGATTACGTCCACCGTATCGGTCGCACCGGTCGCGCTGGCAACAAGGGGCTCGCCATTACCCTGTTCAGCCCGGAAGATGCACCGCTGCTGGAGAAGGTGGAAGCGGTACTCGACACCCGTTTGCCCCAGCAGTGGTTCCCCGGCTTTGAGCCGGATCTCACCCGCTTCGAGCCCGAGCCGCGCCGCAACAGCAAGGCGGCCCAGAAGCAGCGCGCCAGAAAGCAGGCCCTCGCTGGCAACAAGGGTGGCAAGGGCAGGCGTTAAGCCGGTCCTTCGCCGCCAATAAAAAAACGCCCGCATGGGCGTTTTTTTGTTATCTGACAGGGGCCAGCTCTTGGCGAGTAACCCCCTAACGGGTTGCCAGCACCAGTGGCAGGGATCGCAAGATCTGCCGCTCTGCCAGGGTCGATAGGATAAACATCACCATATAGCCGAGGCCCAGCGCCACGATAATCGCCACCACGTTGGCGGTGAACTCGGCCACCAGATAGTAGGCGGCGACTAGCGCCACTATGCCCGCCAACCGGATCAGCAAACTCCGGGTAAAGTAACCGTGAGCCTTGATATAGGCGAGCTGATAGCCGTTGAGCATCATAAAGATAAAGAAGATGGAGAAGTGGAACAGCACGGGCACCGCCCCCACGTAGTCGGCGGGGAAGAACAGCAACACCAGCGGCTTGCCCGCCAGCAGCATCAAGCCAAAGAAGGCCAGACTGACGATGGCGGAGAGACGGAAGATCCAGCGCCGGATCATCCTTATCTGGCGGTGATCGCCATTGCGCAGATTGACCGCCAGCTCCGGCAGCACAAAGCGGTAGATGGGGAAGACAAACAGGGTGGTCATATAGGTGAAGATGGGGCGCACCACCACCTGAAAATCCCCCAGCTCGTCGATGCTGAAGTGGCGGATGGTGAGCAGCACAGTGATGTAGATCATCAGGATACTGGCCCCCGCCTCCAGGGATGCGGTAAAGCTCTTCTTCACATAGCTCACCATCTCGGAACCGAGCGCCACCTTGGCCAGCGGCTTGGTGGCGATAGCCCGGCGCCGCGAAACATACATATAACCGGCGATGGCGAGCGACGAGAAGGTCAGCCCGTAGAAGAGCGAAGGGAGCGCATCCATCCCGAGCCCAAAGTAGCAGGCCATAAACAGCAGACCGTTGGCCAGCGGCTCCAGCCAGGTGACCCGGTTGGAGAGCGCATACATCCGGTACATGGCCACCAGATTGGTGAAGTAGACCTTGAGCCCCAGCCCGAAGATGACCCCCACCAGTTGCAGATACTCCACCCGGATATGGAGCCCGTGCTTGATATAGGGGATCACAGCACCCCAGGTGAGCAGCACGATGCCGATGAGGAAGTAGCGGAAGATATTGATGATGTCCCGATCGTTCTTGGTCTGGGAGTAGCTCACCACCATGGAGGAGCGAAAACCTGTCATCAGGATAAAAGAGAGGGAGATCAAATCCACCACGCTGTTGAACAGCGCCAGCTCTCCCTTGGCGACCCACTGCGCCAGCCACACCTTGAAGGCGAAGCCGATAACGATGCTGACCAGCGAGGCCCACATCCCGGTGATAAAGGCCTGCTTGAGGCGCGCGAGAGAGGCGTATTGCATAACGAGAATGGATAACTTTCAGGGAAAAGAGAGAGGGCCATCTTATGAAAGCCCACCTCCCTTGAACAGCCTTAATCTCGCAGTGCCAACGCCCGCAATAAGTGGCCGCAGAAAAGCCGCAACAGCAAAACCCCCGCTTATTTCCTGAAAGCGGGCGTTTTGGGGGGGTGCCGTTATGGCTGCTGATTGCAGCGATGGCACGGCTCGCAGGCTCTCTGCCACGCAGCAGCTATGACTGCGGCGCCGCCTTGATCAGCTCCTCGTAGTGATCAATCAGCTCGGGGCCGTGCAGCGGCGAGTCGTGGCCGCCGATCACCGTCTTGATCGGCAGCTTCATCGCTTTCAGCCGCTCGATGGTCTGCGGATAGGCCTTCACATTGGCAAAGCTCAGGTTGCCCAGCTTCTCCTTGAGGATGCAGTTGCCATAAAGCACCTGCTCGTCGGGGAAGTAGACAAAGATGCCGTCCGGCGTATGGGCCGGGCCCGCATAGAAGGCGCGCACCTTGCCCTCTTGCAGGGTGAAGTCGCCATCGTGCACCACGTTGGGCAACACCAGCGGCAGATCCGGATACTCCGGCAGCCCCTTGCGGGTAAAGGCGACAATCTCGGCCCAGTCGCTCTTCATCAGATCCCGGGTCTGGCGCGTCGCCACCACCTTGGCCCCGATGGACTTCCAGTAGGCGTTACCGCCCGCCCGATCGGTGTGGTAGTTGGTGTTGATCACCTCCAGCACCGGCTTGCTGCTGACCCGTTTGATCAGCTTGTGCAGCTCGCGGGCGGTATCCGGCGTCCAGGTCGCCCCCACCACCGTCACCCCCTTGGCCCCGAAATAGACCATGGAGTTCTCTTTGACGTAGTAGTTGTCCTCCACCACATAGACAGGGCCGCTCACCTGTTTGAGTTCGATCCCCGCCGCCCGCGCGCTGCCGCCCCAGAAACTCGCCATCAGCACCACGGCCCCGGCCAATGTGCACTTTATCCAACCTTTCATCATCTTGCTCCCTCGAACCAACCGCCCCCTCGCCACCCCTGTGGCAAGCCAGGCCTTTTAAGCAGTGGGCAGAAGATACGGGGGATTTGTGAGGGGAAAATGAGGTTGTGTGAAGAGAAGGTGAAGTCTGGGGGAAGTCAGGGGAAAGTCCGGAAAAATCAGCGGCGACCTCCTGTTCGCGAACATCCGAATACGCTGCGCTATTCGAACTCATGGCACTAACTGTGAAGACAATCATGCAAACTAAACAATGCTCAATCTATCCCGACAATAGATTAGAAAACAAATATGAAATCATATTATGACACATGAAATTACTCACTAAAACGTGCAGGCACGGTGATGAAGAAAGAGATTTTCTACAAATACAGGGCAATGAATACTAACCTAATAGAATCTCTTTGTTGGGATAAAATATTTTATGCATCACCCGCAACCTTTAATGACCCACTTGACTGCAAAATGTTCTCCATTGAGAATAACTCTTCAATTGAAGAGCTAAGAAAGATATATGCTAGGCTAAAGTTTCCTAGAACACTTAAAAATGCAGAAAAGAACATTAGAGGTAAAGACATTGAAGAAAAAATAAAACCCTTACTAGAAGAAATGGCAAAATCTATAGTAATAGATGACTTAAATAGAATGAGTTATAACTCAACCGATCCAGAGTATACCTGTACACCGGAGGATGCTGAAACTGGAATATTAACTTCAAATATACTTTCGGAGTTAAGGGAGCATTATAGTAGAGGTGTTTTCTGTTTTTCGAAAGATGGGAAAATATGCTAATGTGGAGCCATTATGGTGATGAGCATAAAGGTATCTGTATTGGATATAGCAATAATAGAAAGCCTATTCCTGATATCAAGCCTGTGATATATGGCAAGCATGGCGTGATAAAAACATCATCACTTTACAATGCCTTTGTTAAAAATGATAAAGATCAACAAGCCATCATAGAAAATGAAATTCTCTTAAAGAAAAGCAGAACGTGGAAATATGAAAAAGAATACAGACTGATAAGTAACATTGGTCTTCAAGACTCTCCCCTAATGTTAGAGGAAATCACGTTTGGTCTCCGATGCCCAGCTGAAATAAGGCATACGATTATCAAAATGATGGAAGGTCGACAACCAAGTATAAAGTACTATGAAATGGTATTAACAAACAATAATGCAAACCTGATTAAACAACCTTACAACGAAAATTGCGAGTGGAGCGTCCACTTACCCAAGGTAGCATATTCAGGCGTGGAAATTTTTGGTGAACATAAGATGGAAATGCCGAACCAATAACATATTTAAATAAAAACCATCCGCATAATGGGTGGTTTTTTCATTATCTCAGAATGAACCCGAGATATTTAACTCACAACAATCAAACCAACGGCGGCGTGCGTGGCGGCACCATGCGCTTGCTGCCGGTGAACTCAACGCCGAGGCAACACAGCAAACTGTTCCCCTCTCACCCACGACCAGTACAGACACGCCCCAAACTAAAATAGTGCAACCATGGCTAATAAACGGCGTTTTCACTGACGGGTATGATGCAGGCCAGATGTATCGCTTGTTAGTGAGATAAGGAACCAAGGTCATGGCTATTCATGGAGCTACCCCGGTGATGTTGAAGGCTATCGACAGCCTGCAGCTCGCCAGCGTCAATCCTGGCAGCAATCAGAAGCTTGCCCTTCATCTGGGTGAAGGCAAGGAGTACACCATTCATATCGGCAAGAGTGGGGATGTCTCCGTACAACGGGACCTGGCCCATTTAAGCACGCTGGGCCGAATCAAAAATGCGGTGGTCGATTTCTTTAGCCGCGCCACCACCAAGGGGGAGAGTGCGCTCACCACCCGGGCCACTCAAATTCAGTCCGAGGTGCAGCGGCAGCTGACCGAACTTGGCCAGATCAAGAAGCTTGTACAGCAAGCCTTTAACCAGCCCGTCAACGAGTTCAAGAACGAGGCCCAATATCTGAAGCCGGGTAGCGATCCCAAAACGGCGACCATGGCCGACATCACAGATGCCAACAAGAAGCGCCTCGGTCTGGAGACGCTGGATAAGGACTCCCTGAGCTTTGTGCAGCAGCACTTCTCCAGCTTTATCAACGGTAAAGATGCCATCTTCAGCATGCTGAGCAGTCGGGTGATCGAGCGGACGATCGCCCTGCACGAGTCACTCTCGGGTGAGGCACTCAGTTCGGCGTTGAATACCCTGGGCCATGAATCGGAGGCGTTCAACGCCAAGGTCAATGCCGAGTTCAATCGCAGCTTCGTGCAGCTGTTTGAGCAAAGAGCCACCGCCGAACTGGACGCCCTGACCAAGGCAAACACCCGCGCCAACAAGACCTCACCGCTGGTCGAAGAGCACACTGGCTCATCGGACGGGGAAAACGTCGCCGCCAAGATGAAGAAAAGCGTGCGCTTTAACGACAATCCGGTGAGCGATGTCCGGATGTTCGAGCTGGAAGAGGGCCGAGCACTCAATATCAAGGTGTAACCCTTGCCATGAATATGGATGACGGCCCGGCCCGCTCGGTGGCGGGCCGTCTCTTTGTGATCGTGCCCTGCCCCTTCGAAGACGACCGGGCAACCGGACTGGAGTGTTGTGTTGGATATCTATCAGAAAATCGTGGCCGAGCTGTCGGTCGAACCGCTGGCCTTCGATGAAAACGGCGTCTGCACGTTCGAGATCCAGCGAACAGCAGAGGAAGCGAGCGCCCCCTTTGTGGTCAATATCGTGGCTCAGCCCGACGAAATGGCGCTGGTGCTCTCGGTGACCACGGCGAGCGATCTTCCCGAGCGCCTGTCTCGCGAATTGTTCCTGCGTTTTGGCGAGCATGCCCTCGCCCCCTTGCGCCATGGCTACGGAGTCGGCATCTATCCCGGCACCGAGCGGGTATCGTTTTTCTCCCAACTCGCGTTGGGGAGCTATCGTCCGCAGCAGATCAGGGAAAGCCTCGCCGATCTGCTGGAGAAGGCCCACGAGTGGGAGGCCAGCTTGTCCCAGGATGAGCAGACCCCGCCTGTGACAAAAAGCGAAATGGGGGCGGGCCAGAACATCCGGGTGTGATGGCCAAAGCCAGAACATGGACGAAAAAAAGAGGGAGGCATGATGCCTCCCTCTCTCTTTGTGCCTGATCTAACAACTATCAGGCCAGCGGCGACGCTCAAGCCAACGGCGGCGTGCGTGGCGGCACCATACGCTTGCTGCCGGTGGACTCGAAGGCCGAAGCGAAACGCAGCAGATTGTTGTCGTCATAGGCACGACCGGCAAAGGTCAGCCCCACCGGCATACCGATATCGGCCATCACCCCCATGGGGACGGTGACGGTCGGCACGCCGAGGTGGCGAATGGCGAGGTTGCCGTTGGCAACCCAGATGCCGTTGCTCCAGGCGATATCGGCAGAGGCCGGATTCACATCCGCATCAGCCGGGGCGACGTCGGCGACGGTGGGGAACAGCACGGCGTCGAGCTTGAGCCCGTCCATCCAGTCTTCCAGATCCAGCTTGCGAGTCTTTTCCAGAGCGCGCAGGCCGTCCGGCACTGTGGGGATCTCGTCCCAGGATTTCAGGCCACGCTTGGCCATATTGACATACTCGTCCATGCCCGCCGCCAGATCGCCCTCGCGGTTCGGCAGGGTGCCCGGATCGTGGGGGAAGATCTTCGGCCCATCGACATCGGCCAGCTTGTTGAGCTTGGGATCACCGTTGGCGCGCAGGAAGTCGTCGAACGCCCAGCCGGAGAGCTCCCACAGCTCGTCGTTGAGAAACTCCGGGCTCACGATGCCGCGATTGAACACGGTCGGCGCGCCGGGTCGATCCCCTTCGCAGTTGGAGACCAGCGGGAAGTCCACTTCGATGACTTCGGCGCCAGCGGCTTCCAGCGCCTGACGTGCCTGTTCCCACAGGGCGATCACGGTCTCGCGGGTATGGATGCGCTGACCGGTCGGGCCGCCGATGCCGGGGTTTTCGCTGGTGCCAGCCAGTTCATCCTTGTTGATAAACATGCGCGGCACGCCGAGGCGCTTGCCCTTGAGGGCATCGGCCTTGGCTGCCAGATCCAGATAGGAGGCCGGACGAACCTCGGAAGCCTTGGGCAGCTGCACCCAGGGCTGCATGCGCCACAGATCGCCACGGGTATCGGCATCGTCGGCCACTACCACGTCGAGCACTTCCAGCAGGTCATTCATGGTGCGGGCATAGGGCACCACCACATCCATGGTCGGAGTCAGCGGCCAGTTGCCACGCACCGAGATGACGCCACGGGACGGGGTGTAGGCACACAGGCCGTTGTTGGAGGCGGGGCCACGGCCGCTCGACCAGGTCTCTTCGGCCAGACCGAAGGCGGAGAAGCTGGCTGCGGTGGCGGTACCGGCACCGTTGGAGGAGCCGGAGGCAAACGGCGCGGTCAGGTAGTCGGCGTTATAGGGGCTCTCGGCACGGCCATAGACACCGCGCTGCATGCCGCCATTGGCCATCGGCGGCATATTGGTTTTGCCAAGGCAGATGGCACCGGCGGCGCGCAGGCGCTCCACGGTAAAGGCATCGCGCTGGGCCACCAGATCCTTGAAGGCCGGGCTGCCGGAGGCGGCGGTCAGCCCCTTGACCAGATAGCTGTCTTTGGCGGTGTAGGGGATGCCGTCGAGCGGGCTCAGGGTCTCGCCACGGGCACGGCGGGCATCAGAATCTTGCGCCTCTTTCAGCGCATCGGGATTGGCGACCACCACGGCGTTGAGTTTGGTGGCAGTCTCGGGGCCGTTATAGGCCTCGATCCGGGCCAGATAGGCCTTGACCAGTTCGACCGCAGTAGTGCGGCCTGATTCGAGCGCGGCACGCAGCTCGGCAATGGAAACCTCGGTCACTTCGATCATTTAGGATCTCCTGTAAAAGGGTGACTGTTTGTCATGATGATCGCCGCATCAGCGCCTGCGACCATCACACCATCAAGAGATAAAACCCCACGGCGTGGGGTTTTGAATACCAGCTGGAACCGGTTTACGACCCGTCGCGAGAGGCCGTCAGCAAGGTGAAGAGCAGCGCAGGAACCGGAGTGTATGTGAATACATGAGGATTCCGAGCAGCACATGAGCCTTGATCACGGCTTCGCAGCAGGATCGTCATCCGGTTCTTATTTGCCGGAGGGGATCTGTTGTGTAATGCAGTGAATATTGCCACCGCCCAGCAGGATCTCGCGGGCCGGCACGCCGACCACGGTGTGCTCCGGGAAGATCTCTTCCAGAATGCGCTGGGCTTCGCCATCGGTGGCGGCATCCAGCAGCGGGTAGACGATGCGATCGTTGGTGATCAGGAAGTTCACATAGGAACCGGCCAGACGGCCTTCTGCCTCACGCGGCACACCGGTACCGCTCTCGACACCGGCAGACTCCTCTTCAGTGCAGAACAGCGGGCCTGGCTGGGGCAGCTTCCACACTTTCAGCTTGCGCCCCTTGGCATCGACCGCCGCTTCCAGCACCTTGAGGGCGGCTACGGAGCGGGCGTACTGGGGATCGTTCTGATCATCAGTCCAGTGCAGGGCCACTTCACCCGGACGGACGAAGCAGCACATGTTGTCGATGTGGCCGTCGGTTTCATCCATGTAGACGCCT
>NZ_JBFODV010000292.1:0-4720 GCF_040908495.1 Aeromonas sp. R1-1
GCAGCTCCTGCTCGGCTTCGGCGCAGTCAAAGGGCAGCTTGCCCATCTCGACAAACACCGCGAAGGCGCAGGCGGCACCGGCCAGCAGGGTGGCGATGGGCGCGGCCAGCGGCTGGGTCGCCACATAGCTGCTGATGTTGCCCAGATCCGAGCTGCCCACCATCATCGCCATGATGAAGCAGGCGAGCACCAGAATGGGCTCCACCAGAATGCCGAGGGTCAGTTCGCGGCGGGCACCAATACCTGCAAACATGCTGCCGCTGTCGAGCCCCGAGAGGGAGAAGAAGAAGCGGAAGATGGCGAACAGATAGATGTCGGTGATGAGATCCCCGGCGATGGGGAAGGGGGACTCGTGAGTCAGGGTCGGCAGCGCCATCCCCACCAGCAAGAGGGCGGCGATGAGCAGCGCAGGCATCAGGTTGAAGATGATGCCGGCAGGCTCGGGAGTTACCTCCTGACGGCGCAGGAGCTTGGCGATATCCCGGTAATCTTGCAGCAGGCCCGGCCCCTGACGGGAGTGCATCTTGGCCCGCAGCACCCGGTTGAAACCGGTGGCGAGCGGCGCCAGCGCCAGCATGGCGATGGCCTGGGTCAGGGCGAGGGCAACCATGCCCCAGCTCGGCATTTCAAGAACAGGCATATCAGACTCCTACAGCCATCAGGATAAAGAGCGCCAGCACAACACCGTGCAGCAACCAGCCGGTTGTCCCGCTGGTATCGCTCACCCCGTGCAGGGCGCTGGCCAGATCGAGCTGCGGCTGCTTGCGATAGAGCGGCGCGCAGAGTTGGCGCAAGGTGTGGGTGACACCGCCAGAGGTGAGGCTCATGCGCTCCTCATAGGCGTAACCACAGGCCCACGGGGTGCCAGCGTGACGACGACCCAGCTTGGGCCCCTTGAAGATGGCCAGTACCAGCAACGGGATGAGGAACAGCCCCAGCAAGGTAATGGCGATAACGGGCGGGGAGAGGATCGCTTGTGAGCTGTCGAGTGGCAGCAGGGTGGCGCCAGTGGCCACGTTCATCTGGCCGCTTACCAAGGCTTGGCCATAGCTGGCGATATGGGGGGCAATCCAGGGGGCGCCCAGACCCAGCACCAGACAGACCGTGGCCAGCAGCAGGGTGCCTGCCACCATGGCGCCCGGCACTTCGCGGGCGTGACTCGCTTTCTCGCTGCGCGGGGCGCCGCAGAAGCAGATGCCATACACCTTGACGAAACACATCACTGCCATGGCGCCGGTTACCGCCAGCATCACTACCGCAAGCGGCGCGACGACCGAGGTGCCGAGTTTGGTCATGGAGAGCAGCGACTGGTAGATAAACCACTCGCTGACAAAGCCGTTGAGCGGCGGCAGCGCCGAGATGGCCATGGCGCCGATGAGGAACGCCAGCGCGGTCCAGGGCATCAGTTTGGCGAGGCCCCCCATCTTGTCCATGTCGCGAGTGTGCAGGCGGAACATCACAGAGCCGGTGCCCATAAAGAGCAGGCTTTTGAAGATGGCGTGGTTGAGCAGGTGATAGAGGGCGCCGAGCAGCCCCAGCACCACCAGTGCCGGTTGCTGGTTTGCGATGCCGATCATGCCGATCCCCATCCCCATCAGGATGATGCCGATGTTCTCCACCGTGTGGTAGGCGAGCAGCCGCTTGAGATCGTGCTCGGCCAGCGCAAACAGCACCCCGAGCACTGCCGAGCAGGCGCCGAAGATCAGTACCACATAGCCCCACCAGAGCTGGCTGGCGCCGAGAAAATCGATGCTGACCCGCAAGATGCCAAAGAGACCCAGCTTCACCATCACGCCGGACATCAGCGCCGAGATATGGGACGGCGCAACGGGCTCGGCCACCGGCAGCCAGCCGTGCAGCGGCACGAAACCGGCGCGCAGGCCAAAGCCGCAGAAGCTGAGCAGGAACACCAGGGAGGCCAATGCGCCCGCCAGATGGTGCTCGCGCAGCGCAGCGAACTCCAGCGAGCCGCTTTCTCGGCAGAGCAGCCAGAAGGCTATCAGCACCAGTGCCATGCCGATATGGTTCATCACCAGATAGAGACGGCTCTGTTTGGCGGCCTCGGGGTTGGTCTTGACCAGCCAGTAGGTGGTGAGGGTCACCAGCTCGTAGCAGAGCAAGAAACCGAGCGCATTGTCGGCCAGTACCATGCCCACCATGGCAAACAGGAAGAGGTTCATCAGCGCACCGATGGCCACATCCCCCTTGCCCTGATATTCGCGGATATAGGCAAAGGAGTAGAGGGCGACGGCGACGCCGACGGTGCTAATCACCAGCAGCATCAGCGCGGCCAGCATGTCGAGGTGCACCGAGCCCAACAGCCAGAGCTGGCCGTCGACGGGGGCGCCTTGGGCAAAGATCTGGATGGCGGCGACCAGACCGGCGAGTGAGCCCAGCAGGGCAAGGCCGCTATTGAGGCGGTTGGCCAGTGCGGGCAGCTTTTGCAGCAGCAAACCGGCGGCAGCGCCCAGCAAAAAGAGCAGGAGCGTGGCCATAACAAGGGGGGACAACATCAGCGAACTCCCTCTGTGGTGGATAAATCGGATGCAGGGATCGCCGTGGCAGGCGCCGAAAAGGCGGAGGCCCCTTGCGGGTTGGTGTCGGCCGCTTGCTGGCGACGGATACGGGCGGCGCGTTCGGTGTCGCCGTCATTGACCAGCTTCAGTGCCTGGGAGGGGCAGGCACCGACACAGGCCGGGCCATCGGCGCGAAACTCGCACAGGTCACACTTGACCGCGATGCTGCGCACCCCCGGCTCCCAGCTCAGCAGATCCTCGCCAAAGCAGCGCAGGCCGGCGGAGGTCGAGGGGTTGCTGGAGCGGATGGAGCAGGGGATATAGGTGTCGTAACTGGTGGCCACGGCCACCGGACGGCTGCCGCCGCTCTGGATGGCGCCAAAGGGGCAGGCCACGGCGCAGAGATTGCAGCCGATGCAGAGCGACTCGTTGAGTTGCACGCAATCGCCGGTCTGGCGAATTGCCTCGACCGGGCACACCTTGATGCAGGGGGCATCGTCACAGTGACGGCACTGAACCGGCATGGTCGCCTGCTCGTGTCGCATAACGGTTAAACGGGGGGCTTGCTGCAAACCTTGCGCCTTGTGTACCTCGCTGCAGGCCGCCATACAGGTGCCACAGCCGATACAAAGCTTGGGGTCAGCGATAACGAAGCGGTTCATAGCCTACCTTGTCGTGTCGCGAACGGAGAAAGTAGGGGTAAGGTGGCAAGATACGGGCCAGATTGGTTTTTGCAGCGAAATTGGTTTTAAGTTGCTGTTTTTAAATAAATAAAAATATTCGTGTGGTTGGATGAACGCGCTGATGTGGCTGTCGAACTGTGACGTTCGTCACTTGTGACGAAGCCCCCAAGAGGGTTCGTCACCTTGGAAAACGCAGCATGAGTAGGGGGCAAAGAACGGAGTGAATTGCACCGCTCTCCAACATATGTGTGCGGTGCACGGCGCTGCGCTTGTTTCACCTTACGGCTGTTGTGTGAGGGGAAATGAGCTGGTTCGATTTGCCGTGGTTTGCTCCCTTCTCCCCTTGCGGGAGAAGGGCTAAATAACTGATCCTAATAGTGCTACACCTTCGCTGTGCCATAGCCATTCCCCGGGAAAGGAGACACGGTATCCATGAAGTGTTTCACTCGAGCCAGCAGGTTGGCCATCCCTCTGCATTGATGATTGCGCGTGATGGTTTCATGTAACTTGTGCCACAGCCGTTCGATGTGATTAACCCAAGGACTGTAAACTGGCTGGAATACCAGGCAGAACTTGGGGTTCTTCTTCAACCATCGCTCGGTCTGTTTGCTTTTGTGAATGATGTAGTTATCGAGGATCAGCGTGATGGTTTTGGCTCGTCGGTAGTGGTGACGCAGCTTTTCCAGCATGGCGATAAACAGGGATGAGTTTTTCTTTATCCCGCTGACGTAAAGCACTCTTCCGTTGCCTGCATGAAGAACGCCTGCCAGGTAATGCTTGGCATTCTGCCCCGGAGTGACAACACGCTTTTGCTGCGCTCTGAACATCCAGTCGGCCCCTAATTTGGGATTGAGGTCTATATCGACTTCATCCTCATAAAACACCGGGTTATCCGCATCACAACGGGCCAGCGCGGCGTCGATATTCGCCATTTTCTCCTGATAGGCCGGGTCTTTTATCCGCAAGGTCGGCACGGGCCTGCGCCAGACAATCCCCATACGAGGTAACCATCGACGAAGTGTGGAGGCGGCCACATTGAGCCCTGTTAACCGATTGATTTTGATAGCCAATAGTTCGGTACACCAACGGCTGCGCTGATAACCAAAATCTTGCGGAGAAAACTGCATGAGCAGCACCAGTAAGGTGACCATCTTGGCGATAGGTAAAACTGGGGCACGGCCAGCCGGTAAGGCTTCTAGCGCATCTATGCCTTCATCTCGATACCACCGAAGCCAACGACCGATGGTCGAGCGCGCAGCGCCGGTAAGGTGATGAACATCAGTGATCGTGCGTCCTTCATGTAACAGCAAGATGGCCATCAAGCGACGAGCATGCCCTTTATCACGCGTGGCATGGATGATTTTGTGAATGCGGCGCCGTTGTGACCGTGGCAGGGGTGGTAGGATAGGCATCAACTCAGTCCTTTGGGTGTGGCTTGTTTTGTTTGGCGACTAATGAGATCGCACAAACTGGGCTGAGTTCCCTTCCTCCAGTGATCTACTATTCGGAACAGTTATTTAG